>NZ_VBVZ01000590.1 GCF_005863185.1 Pseudomonas edaphica | reverse complement strand
ATTTTGATGTGTGAATACATTCGAATGTGGGAGCTGGCTTGCCTGCGATAGGGCCGGCCCAGCTTGCATCAATCCCCCTTGGGCAACTCAATCACAAACCTGGTCCACCCGGCTTCAGACTCACAATAAATCCTCCCCCCATGCGCCCGCACAATCGACTGGGTAATCGCCAACCCCAGCCCAGCATGCTCGCTGCTGCCTTCACGGCGCGCGGGGTCCGCCCGATAGAACCGGTCAAACAATTTAGGTAACAAAGCCGCTGGAATACCTTCCCCGGTATTGGCGACGGTCAGCGTCACAGCCTGTGCGCTTTCCATAATCCGCACCCGCACCTCGCCACCCACCGGGGTAAACCGCAGCGCGTTATCCAGCAAGTTCGACACGGCTCGGCGCAACATACCGCGATCGCCCGCCGTTTGAGCCGTGCCCTCGCACACCAGATTGACCTGCGCGTCTTCGGCCAACAGCGCAAAAAACTCCAGCAACGCCTCCACTTCATCGTGCAGCGCCAGCGCTTCGCGCTTGGGCATCAGCAGGCCATGGTCGGCTTTGGCCAGGTACAACATGTCATTCACCAACTGCGCCATCCACTGCAACTCCTCCAGGTTGCTGTGCAGCGCCTCGCGGTAGTCCTCCAGCGGGCGCGGCTGGGTGAGGATCACCTGGGTTTGAGTCAGCAGGTTCGACAGGGGCGTGCGCAGTTCATGGGCGATGTCGGCGGAGAAAGACGAGAGGCGCTGGAACGCGCCGTCGAGCCGTCCCAGCATCGCGTTAAACGCCTGGGCGAGTTCGGCCAGTTCCACCGGCATTTGCGCCTGGGGCAATCGTTGGGTCAGGGAGTGGGCCGACACGCCGGCGGCCACTTCACTCATGCGCCGTAACGGCCGCAGCCCGCTGCGCGCTGCCCATGCGCCGAGCAGCGCGGTGGCCAGGGCGGACAAGCCGACCGTGAGCCAGATCAACCGCTGCATGCGTTGCAGAAAGTGCTGGTGGTGCGTGATGTCGAGGATCAGCGACAGTTGCGGCGAGCCGGGTTGGCCCGCCAGCAACGGCGCGTTGTACACGCGGTAGTCGGTGCCCGCGTTTTGCAGGCTGTGCAGGCCGGGTGCTGCGGGCAGCGTGACGCTCGGCGCGCCATCAAACCAGCGTTGGCCGGCGGCGCTGATGCGCAAGGCGAGGTCCGGCTGGCGGCTGAGTTCGGCACGCAGTTGCGCTTCTCGCGGGGTGAAGGACGCCAGTGAGTCGACACCCTGCAAGGTGCTGCGCAGCGCGATCAGTTTGCCGTCGAGTTGCTGCTGGTCCAGCTCGATAAAGTGCGCTTCGCTGGCCTGGTTGAACAACACGCCAGCGATGAGCGAGACCACCGCCGTACAGCCGGCAAACAACAATGCCAGACGGCTGGCCAGGGACAGGCGCGCAATCAATTGCACCGTTCCTCCAGCACATAGCCCATGCCGCGCACGGTGTGGATCAGCTTGGTGGGGAAGTTGTCGTCGACTTTAAGGCGCAAGCGGCGGATCGCCACTTCGATGATATTGGTGTCACTGTCGAAATTCATGTCCCACACCTGGGAGGCAATCAGGCTCTTGGGCAGCACTTCGCCCTGGCGGCGCAGCAGCAGTTCGAGCAGGGCGAACTCCTTGGCGGTGAGGTCGATACGCTGGCCGCCGCGCTCGACGCGGCGGCGGATCAGGTCCAGGCGCAGGTCGGCCAGTTGCAGCGTGGTTTCCTGCGGGGTGCTGCTGCCACGGCGCAACAGGCTGCGCACCCGCGCCAGCAATTCGGAAAAGGCGAAAGGCTTGACCAGGTAATCGTCGGCGCCCAGCTCAAGGCCGTGCACACGGTCTTCCACGGCGTCGCGGGCGGTGAGGAACAACACCGGGATTTCCAGGCCGGCACTGCGCACGGCGTGCAGAATTTTCCAGCCGTCGCGGCCGGGCAGCATCACGTCGAGGATCAGCAGGTCGTAATCGCCGGTCAGGGCCAAATGCTGCCCACTCGTGCCGTCGGCCACCAACTCGGTGGTAAAGCCAGCCTCGGTCAGGCCCTGGCGCAGGTAGTGGCCGGTTTTCGGTTGGTCTTCAACGATCAGCAGTTTCATGGGCAACTCGTGGCGACAGGTGGCGATGGGCTTTATACCGTGGGCGGCAGCGTCAGGGCGTAACCTGACAAAGTTGTAATCTAGCAGTCAGCTGGCTGGCAGCAGAGCCATCTTAAAGTGCTGACCAAGCTGGACACACTTTTTGGAGAAGCGTCATGGCGTTGCGTACACCTCTGTTATTGGCGGGCTGTTTGTTGGCATTGAGCGTTAATGCAATGGCTGATGAGGCTCACACCTACGCGTTTGGTCACCCGGCACCGGCCGATAAAGCCACGCGCACCGTGGAAGTAACCCTGCAGGACATTTCCTTTTCGCCCAAGGCTCTGGATGTAAAAGCCGGTGAGACCGTTCGCTTTGTGCTGGTCAACAAAGGCCAGTTGCTGCACGAGTTCAACTTGGGTGATGCGGCGATGCACGCCGAACACCAAAAAGAAATGCTCAAGATGCAGGCCAGCGGCATGCTCACGGCCACCGGCATGGGCAAGATGGACCACGCCGCCATGGGGCATGGCGATATGGGCGAGATGGGTGGCATGAAGCATGACGATCCCAACAGCGTGCTGGTGGAACCGGGCAAGACCGCCGAGCTGACCTGGACCTTCAACAAGGCCACCGGTCTTGAATTTGCCTGCAACATTCCGGGGCATTATCAGGCGGGCATGGTCGGCAAGCTGACCGTTGAGTGAGGCGATTCTTAAGGGCGGGAGCAAAGGCTGGTAGACTGGCGCGGTTTATTTAGCCAGGTTTCCGCCATGCATCCCGCAGCCGAACATTCGCCGCTGGGCAAGTCCAGTGAATACATCTCTACCTACACGCCGTCGTTGCTGTTTCCGATCCCTCGCGCCGCCAAATGGGCCGAGCTGGGCCTGACTGCCGAAACCCTGCCTTATAAGGGCGTGGATTTCTGGAACTGCTTCGAACTGTCGTGGTTGCTGCCATCGGGCAAGCCGGTGGTGGCCATCGGTGAATTCAGCATCCCGGCCGAGTCGCCGAACATCATCGAGTCCAAATCTTTCAAGCTGTACCTCAACTCGCTGAACCAGACCGCGTTTGCCGACACGCAAAGCCTGGAAGCCACCTTGTGCACCGACCTCAGCGCCGCCGCCGGCCTGCCTGTGAGTGTGCGCATCCGCAGCCTGGCCGAGGTTGAGGCCGAAGGCGTGATGGCGTTGCCGGGCGCGTGCATCGACGACCTGGACATCAGTGTCAGCAACTACGAGCACCCGCGCCCGGAGCTGCTGCGTTGCGACGACTCGCGCATGGTTGAGGAAAGCGTGCACAGCCACCTGCTCAAATCCAACTGCCCGGTCACCAGTCAGCCGGATTGGGGCAGCGTGGTGGTGGAATACCGTGGTCACGCGCTGGATCACGCCAGTTTGCTGGAATATATCGTGAGCTTTCGCCAGCACTCGGACTTTCATGAACAGTGCGTGGAGCGGATCTTTTTGGACTTGCAGCGGTTGCTCAAGCCAGAGAAGTTGACGGTGTATGCGCGCTATGTGCGGCGCGGTGGGTTGGATATCAACCCGTATCGCAGCACTGAGAATGTGCAGTTCCAGAACGTGCGCCTGGCTCGTCAGTAGCCGTCACACAAAACAAATGTGGGAGCTGGCTTGCCTGCGATAGCGGCCCATCAGTCATACATCGGGTGACTGATAC
>NZ_VBVZ01000058.1 GCF_005863185.1 Pseudomonas edaphica | reverse complement strand
CAGCAACCCGGCGCAGAATATCGCCCGGGCGACACGTTCGGTGATGTGGCGCATCGGCGTGTTTTACGTGTTATCGATCTTCGTGGTTATTTCCGTGGTGCCCTGGAATGACCCGTTGCTGGCGTCGGTCGGCTCTTATCAGCGTGCACTGGAGTTGATGAACATTCCCCATGCCAAGCTGCTGGTGGATGTCGTCGTGTTGATTGCGGTGGCCAGTTGCATGAACTCCTCCATCTACATTGCTTCGCGCATGCTGTATTCACTGGGCAAGCGTGGGGACGCGCCAGCCTTGATGAAAAAGACCTCGGCACAGAGTGTGCCCAGGGCTGCGGTGATCGCCAGCACCATCCTGGGCGCTGGCGTGACCTTGCTCAGTTACTTCATGCCGGCTGGGCTGTTCCAGTTTTTGCTGGCCAGTTCGGGCGCCATCGCCTTGCTGGTGTACCTGGTGATCGCCGTTTCACAATTGCGCATGCGCAAGGTATTGCAACAGCGCAATATTCTGCTGACGTTCAAAATGTGGCTGTTTCCCTGGCTCACCTGGGCGGTAATTGTATTTATCTGCTGTGCATTGGCGGTGATGCTTTTAACGCCCGAGCATCGCTTCGAGGTGTCTTCGACGATCGGCCTGGCCTTGCTGATTTCACTGATCGGCGTCATCACCGCGCGGGAGCCCCACTCTGTACAAAAACCGATTCCCGCCGTCTCGCGCCCATGAAAGCACGGTCGGCGCACTGTTATTGGCTTATCCAGGGGGGAGTGGTTTTTTTGCCTGCGATTTACGTAATAGACACTTCGGTGTTTTTTTGTCTCGACCGTCACCCGAGTTTTCTACCCAGCAGCCAAGTGCTTATAGCCTCAACCAGTTCCGTCTTGCACTCCACCGGCAACCAATGCCCGCCGGACAAGCTGGTTACGCTGAGGTCTGCGCAAGCCGCACGCATGGGGTCGCCCAACCGATTGCCCTTGATGGTATTCATCGGGTCGTAGTCGCCGTTCACAAACAACACGGGCAATGACAGGCGGCCGCCATCGGGCGCTCGGTGCGCATAGTCGATATTGGCATCGTCGTTCAGATACCACGCGCAGGGCGCGCGGAAACCATGCGCTTCGAAACTGCGTACCAGTGCAGCGAAGTCCGCCTGCGGCCATAGCGCCAGGTCTGGTTGGGTGGGTGGCGCCCGATGCGCCTCGCCAAACCGTCCACCTTTGCGGGTCACTTCGGCATTTGACGTCACTTTGGAGATATTCGCCGGGTCGCCTCGCCGATAAATCGACGCCAGCGATGCGGCTTTATCCGCATCAAGATCAGCGACAGCAGACGCAAAGTGCGTGTTGTAGTAGCGGTAGTAATCCCATTGACCGTCAGGGTACTGGTCCGCCGGATAGAGCGTTCGGTCCACCAGCGGGACGAGCGTGGGCAGTGCATTGGTGCTCGGGAAGTACGGCACCGACACCAGCACCACGCCACGGCTGCGCTGCGGTTGATGGGCGGCCAGTTCACCTGCCACCACGCTGCCCCAATCATGGCCCACCCAGATGGCGGGTGCCCCACCGAGATGCTCATGCAGCTCGGCCATGTCGGCCACGATGTTTTCAAGGGTGTAGGCGTTGATGTCGGAGGGCGCAGAGGAGCCACCATAGCCGCGCATGTCGGGTGCAACGCAGTGCCAGCCTTGGGCAGCGAACGCCTCGATCTGCGCGCGCCAGATCAGGCTTAGTTCTGGCCAGCCGTGCAGGAAGATCATCAACGGCCCATCGGCCGGGCCCGACTCCAGATAGTGCGTGGTATGGCGGGGCGTGCTGTAAAAACGCGAAGTCAGCGTGGAAGTGGTCAAAGGAAATCCTCCTGATTAGCGCACGAACTTTACATAGACAAGCTCAGGGTCATGCTCATCAAGGTTCTCGATTCGCCCGCTCGGTATAAACCCGGCCTTGGCGAGCATGGCCTGGGACGCCAGGTTGGAGGCGTTGGTTGACGCAAACAACTTGGGCGTTTTGCACAACGCTTCTGCGCCCGCCAATAATTGCAGCGCCAGACCCTGGCGTTGATGTATCGGCGACACAACCACCAGCGCAACAAAGTCGTAGCTGAAAAACTCATCAGTCAACACCAGGTAGCCCGCGCATTCACCGGCAATGACGACGACCAGGCATCGCTGGCTAATTACCGCGTCATGGATAAACACGTGTCGATGAGCGTGGGCTGTGGCGTAGGCGTCCAACTCCACCAGGGCGCGCACGTCATCAGGCGTGGCCTGGCGGATTAGCCGGCTCTCAGGGGCCGGCGGGTGTCGGTCTTGGGCCATTGGAATCACCGTTGGGGCGAATGGGTAAGGTATTAGTGTTGAAGGCGTTTGCAGTGTTCAAAAAAAGAACAGCGGGCAAGTGCATCAGCAGCATACAGCCAGCGCTGGCCTTGAGCGCCTCCTTGGCCAGCGCTTTGCTGTCAGCGTGTCAAGCACCAGGCCTGACGCGCAATGCCAGGAAGACCGGGCCGTCCTGGAAGGTACTGGCTTGCAGCTCATCGAGTGGATTGAGCGTATTTGTTCGCACCCCTGGGTTGCTAACGTGTGGAGGTATCAACCTGGTAGTCGATGTAATCTGTCGAGACGATGGTGCTGGTCGTGTTGGCGTCAGGTGTCCAGGTGAAATCCAGGACTCTTGCGGCTTTGATCTGCTCCTGCGAGACGGTGGCCTGGGTGGTAGTGGTAGCGCCTGACTGCTGCAAGTCGTCGTTCATGATACTCATCCTTAAGTAAAGTGCGTGCTTGAATGCGGGTCGACATGGCCCGAAGCGTATGACTGCCGTCATAGCGCTATTTTTCTACAGCGCAAGCGTGCTTCATTTTTTATGCTGTGTGGATAAACAGTGGTCTGAGTTTTGTCGCCTCGCAACTGTGGCGAGGGAGCTTGCTCCCGCTGGGGCGCGAAGCGGCCCCAAAAATGGGACTGCTACGCACTCCAGCGGGGCCAATCGCCCTCGCCACGGGTCAGTGATTGTCAGCTCGAACGCTTAACTGGCTGGCATTACGTAGGCTGGGTTGTTTTAACTCAGCTGCGCGCCGCCATCCGCACGTGCGTATTGCGCCAGCAGATCGGCCGCATCCTGGTAGCAACCCGTCCGCCAGTCGTGCGCTCAATACTGATCCACCAGGCGCTGCAACTGCGGGTCTCGAATCCTGAACACCTCGAACAGCCCAAGGGCACGTAACGCCGGGAGCAACGCCAGCAGGTCCTGCTCGGCGACGGTTCGCAGGTGTGCATCGGTGTTTGGATCACACCAGGCCTGGGCATTCACCAGAAAGGCTCCGACGCTGCCTTTGCGGATCACAACGCCGTGGCGTTCAGTCTGGTTCTGGTCATCGGGCAACAGTTCTTCGGCGCGCATGCGGTGTATTCCTGGGAGTTGAGGCTGCGACTATAGACGCACCCATGTGGCCTGGGTACGCTATTGAAGACAATCAATAGTCCGCTAAGGCCACTTATGTCCGCTCCGCTGATTCCCACTTCGGTATTAACGGCTGTCGATGACCCGCTGGTTGTCGCCGTGGTCCGAGTGGGCGCTGAACCGCGTATCACCGAACGCCATTGCCATGCGCGTGGGCAGTTGCTGGGCACACGCCAGGGCTTGTTATCGGTGGACGCCGGCGTCAGCCAGTGGGTGGTGCCGGCGACCCATGCGGTGTGGATCCCGCCGAATGTCGCCCATGGCGGGCGCTCCCATGGTCCCTTCGCGGGGTGGAGTGTCTACGTGTCGCCGCAGGGCTGTGTCGAGCTGCCGGATACGCCTTGCATCCTGGCCACCTCCGGCCTTTTGCGCGAGGCGGTGATGCGCGCTGCCGCCTGGCAGAGCCCTGAACTGGATGCTGCGCAGCAACGCTTGGCCGGGGTGATTGTGGATGAGATTCGAACCTTGCCGCGTGTGACCCTGGGCTTGCCGATGCCTCAGGATGCGCGCCTGCGCAAGATCGCTGAGGCGCTGTCCGATTGCCCGGATGACGAGCGCCACCTGCAGGAATGGGCGACATGGGCGGGCATCGCCCCGCGCACACTGACGCGTCGCTTTGCGCTGGAAACGGGGTTCAGTTTCACCGCGTGGCGCCAGCGCGTGCGTTTGTTGCGCGCGTTGGAGAGGCTGGCGGCGGGTGTGCCGGTCACGCGTGTGGCGCTGGAGTTGGGCTATGACAACGTCAGTGCTTTTATCGCGCTGTTTCGCCGCACGTTTGGGGTGACGCCTGGGCGTTACTTCACAACGCATGAGAGTTTATGAGTAAAAAATCAATACCTGAAGTTAGTGGTTTGCACTTTTATTGATGATTATTCAGCTGTTGTTCAGGCCGAATTAAACTGAATAAACAGGGCGTATAACCTTTACAACTCTTTACCTTTGCAGTCTGGATGAGCGAAAAAACAACATGCTAGCCTGCGCGTTTTCGACAGGCAGCAGGCGCGCATGAAAAGGCTAAAGGAACTGGCTGTAAACAAACCCTGTTCAGCTATATTTATACTGGCGTTTATTGTGTTGGCTGTCCTGCAATACAAACCGGCCGTGCTCAACTACACCACACGCTTTGTCGACTTTGCCGAGTATATGCTCGCCCATGGCGTGACACTGTTTCCCATTGCTGATGACCTGCAGCCATACCCCGATTACACGGTGCTCAATACACTGCTTGTGTACCTGGTTTCCTTGCCGTTTGGGCGTGTATCCATACTGTCGATGGGGCTGCCTTTTTGCGTGGCGGCTGCCTTGATGCTGGTGTTTATTTACAAGCTGGGTGCCCTGCACGAAAAAAAATGGGGCGCCTATGCGGTGGTCTTTGCGCTGTTTACCTGGTCATTTCTGGACGGCGTGAATTCCTTGGCGCTGGACATCTACCCGGCGTTGTTTACCGTGATGTGTTTTTACCTGGCTTATGCGGGCCAACTGCACCCGCACCGTTTTCATGTGCTGCCGGTACTCCTGGGCCTGGCGCTGGGCTTTGCCTTTCGTGGCCCTATTGGCCTGATCGGCCCGGCGGGCGTGGTCGCCTCCTATTATCTGTTAAGTCGACAATGGCGCCTGCTGGTGGTGTTCTGCTTGCTCGCAGGCCTGGTGCTGGCCGCAGGTATCACAGTGCTGAGCGGCGCGGCCTACCTGCAAGGTGGGCAGGCTTTTGTGCAAGAGGTGCTGGTTATGCAAGGCTTGGGGCGCTTTGGCGCTGATCACGCCCCGCGTTATTACTTCTACTTCTCTGCAGGCTTGCTCACCTATGGCGTCACAGCCTTTATCGCATTAAACGTGATCATCAAGAAGGGCAAACACTTCTTGGATCGCTCGCCGGCGCCGGCCACTCAGATGCTGCTGTACCTGACGGGTTGGTTATTGGTAGTGATCGTACTGTTCACGATTCCAAGTTCCAAGAAAGCGCGTTACATTCTTTCGATTACGCCGGCGATTTCATTATTGGCCGCGTATATCTTCGTGGATCGCAGCCAGCGCTTTGCAAGTACCCGCGACAAATTGCTGAAGTTCTGCCTCAACTTACCTATGGTCGGCCTGGGCATGCTGTTACTTGCCTTCCTCTATGGCGTGTTTGCAGCGACGCCGCTGCGGCCTAACTATCTTGGCGCGTGTGTCGGGTTGATCAGCCTTATTGCCATTCGCCCTTGGGTGACGTCACGGTTTCATGTACATCCACACCGGGAGTTCGTACTGTTGTGTTTTGGTGCTGCCGCCTTCCTGGTCTTGGATATGTTCTTCTTCAATTCGATTACTTACCACCTGGAATTGGCCGATGAGCCGACACCCAAGTTTCTGCCTTATTGGTTCTGGTAGGGTATGTTCGCAGCCGGACCCGGAATCAAGCCAAACAAAAAAACGTCATGCGCCAACCTCAGTCGAGCATCGGGTGGTCGTTCAGGCGGGTGTTCAGGAAGTAGCCGAATAGCAAGGCGATCATCATACCCAACCCCGTGACTGGAAAATTGCAGGCTGCCTACTGCGCTCCATGGCTTTATCGAGACCTTGATCGGCTGCCTGCAACGGGTCAACTGAACACTAACGTGTCAGGCTCGCGCCCGCGTGCCTGGCACGCTTGAACGCCCCCGCGGCGGCAATGTCGAGTAACCGCCGAAAGTTCGGGCATTGCGCGTGGTCGGGAGCAGGGCAGGCCGCAGCGTGGCGCAAGCCGCGGCTCATGGCTTGCAGTTGTTTGACCGTCGCGTCGAGTTCATCGGCCTTGGCCAGCAGCAGCGTTCTGTCCACCGTGGCCTGGCCATTGGGGGACAGCATGGCCTGTATCTCGTCCAGCGACAGGCCGCCCGCCTGACCGAGGGCGATCACCGCCAACTGCTCAATCACCGCCGCGCCAAACTGACGGCGAGCGCCGGGCGGGCTGATGGAGGTGATGAGCCCTTTCTTCGCATAAAAACGCAAGGTGTGAGCCGGCACGCCCGTGCGTTTGACCACCTCAGTGATATCCATTAGCAGACCCTTGACTTGAAGTTGACTTCAACTTCTATGATGCCTGCGCAGGTTAAATGGGTCCATGAATTAGAGGTCGATATGGCATCGCTGCACGTGGCTGCACAGGTAATTTTATTGGGGGCCGGGGCTACGGTCGTGATGGATATGTGGATGCTGTTGATGAAGGCACTGAAGGTGCCCACGCTGAATTTCGCCTTCGTGGGGCGCTGGGTCGGGCATGCGTGCCACGGGCAGTTTGCGCATCGCAGCATTGCACAAGCGCCGCCCGTGCAGGGTGAGGTGGCCCTGGGCTGGATCGCGCACTACGTCACGGGGGTTGTGTTTGCGCTGTTGCTGGTGGGGATAGAAGGAATCGCCTGGTTGCAGGCGCCCACATTCATGCCGGCATTGGTGCTGGGTATCGCCACCGTGGCTGTCCCGCTGTGTGTGATACAGCCTGCCATGGGCGCGGGGTTTGCCTCCTCCAAGACACCCACGCCGAGCAAGAACTGCCTGCGCAGTCTGATCAGTCATGCGGTGTTCGGCGTGGGCCTTTATCTGGCTGGAGTATGTTCCAGCCACTGCTGGTAAGCGACGCGGCGGATGTGCGCGACTTCGCCGATACTTCATACTTGTGCCGCTACTCAAAGCGTCAAACCGGGGTTTCACGTTCCGGCTATCGCAGGCATCAGCATGCGGCAAGCGGGCAGGGTTGATCTGCGGCCCAGGGAAGAAGCAAGTACCAGGCAAGGGAGTTGTTTTAATGAACCAATACGATCTGATTATTGTGGGGGCCGGCATTCATGGTGCGGCTTTGGCCTATTACAGCGCCAAGGCCGGGCAGCGCGTGATGCTTATTGAAGAAGCCCGGCCTGCCAGCGGTGCCAGCGGCCATGCCTTTGGGTGGATCAATGCCAGTGCATTGATTGAACCCGTGCAGCATCTGGCGCAAAACGTGATGGATGATTACCACCACCTTCAGGCTGCGTTGCCATCGTTCCCGTTGCGTTGGTGTGCAGAATTGACCTATGGCGTCTGCCCGGAAAATCCCCAAGCATCAGCAGCGGGCCTGAACCTTTCTTCCCTTCAACCGCGTACGGTTTCGCAGGCTGAAATCCGAGCACTGGAGCCCAATCTTGCTCACCCGCCTCTTCACGCCCGTTATACGCAGGCGGCAGGGATCATCTCGCCGGTCGAAGCCATTGAGTGCCTGGTTCTGGCCGCTGAAGGCTTTGGCGCACGGGTAGTCTGCGATTGTGCAGTCAGCCAGTTGCTCGTTGAAAATGGCCAGGTTGTGGGCGTCAGTACGCAGGCAGGCAATTGGTATGGCAAAAAAACGGTACTGGCTGCGGGCTTGGGAGTGCTTGATCTTTTAGTTGGCCAAAGCCTGCATCTGCCCATTCGACCGTCTCCGGCGATTCTGTTGAAGTTTGAAGTGGCGCAGGCGCTGCTCAATGGCATTGTTTCGAACGCCGATATGGAGGCTCGTCAAGGCGACACCTGTACGCTGATTGCGGCTGAAGACTACATCGACAATACGCCCGAAAATGGCCCCGCTGCCATTGGGCTCAGAGCCCTTGAGGCCATTCGTGGGCAGTTGAACGGTGCACAATCCATCGCGCTGAAGTCCGTAGCGGTGGGGTGGCGACCGCTGTCTGACGACCACCTGCCTATTGTGGGGCCAGCGGGCGACGACGGCGGGCTTTATATCTTGAGCGCCCATCCAGGCTTGACCCTGGCGCCCACCCTGGCGCGGCTCTTGAGCGAAGAGCTGATCACCGGCGTCGCGTCGCCATTGCTGAGCAACTTTCGGCCGATGCGTTTTCGGGTGTGAGCGTCAGACCTTGTACCGTCAGCTGCCGTTTCAATCACTTTCAACATTCCATTGAAAGTCTATGCGCCCCGAGCGGATGGCTAACGCAGCCGGGGTTTCATTACGCTGGGTTTCTTCTTAACCACCTGCGGCGTATATCAACATGGTATTTAAAAACCTCATCACTTCTACGGGTGTGACGCTGCTTGCGCTGTTGATTGCAGGTTGTGCGAGCCATTCCCCTGACGGAGCGACCCCTGTGTCAAAACCCTTGGTTTCCATCGCCGTACTCAAAGCCAAACCTGGCAAACAGCAGGCACTCAAACACGGCTTGCTGGCCCTGGTTGCGCCAACGCACACCGAGCCCGGTAACCTCGACTATGTGCTGTTTGAGCTGCGCGACGCCCCCGGCACCTTCTACATGCGTGAGTCGTTCAAGGACCAGGCGGCCCTCGATGCGCATTTTGCCACGCCGTACTTCAAGCAATTTGCAGCCACGGCCGACGACTTGCTTAGCGAGCCGCTGCAGCTGATTTTCCTTGAGCAAGTGTCGAACTGAGCCATTCGTCATCTTGCACCGTTATCGACCTAACGGTGGTGCGACGCTGGACCTGTGGCAAGCAGGCTTGCCACAGTCAGAGTGTTCGTCCTTTCGCGCTGCAGATCAGTGCGTGCCGTTGCCGGCAAACATCTGTTTGGCGTGTGCAAAACACTTCTCGGCGATGGCCGAGCGCGGTTCGGTCTTGCGCATCACCAACCCCAGTGGCGCGAGCACGCTGGCGTCCGGCAAGTTGATAAAGGCGAGGTTCTCGATCGGGTTTTCCATGCCACTGTCCAGCGGCATGATCGCGCAGCAAAAACCTTCGTGGATCGCCTGGAACAACTGATAGGTCGAGTCGCTTTCGAGAATGGGCTGCGGGTCGAGGCCACGGCTGCGGAAACTCAGGTCAATGGATTTTCGATAATGCATGCCGTTGCTGATCATCCCCAGGGGCAACTGCGCGGCATCTTCCCAACTCATTTCGGTGCCTTCGAACTGGAAGTGGCGCGTGTCGTACAGCAGGCCGACGCGGGTTTCGCCCAGTTCAAAAACCTCCAGGTAATTGGGGTTTACGTGGTCCAGGTAGCACACGCCCAAATCCAGTTGATTGGTGCCCAGGGCTTCGATGATCTTGTCCGAACTCATGGACGACAGGCTGAATTTGAGCTCTGGAAACGTCTGGGACAGACCTTGGATGTAGCTGATCGAGTTGAACCCGCTGAGCGGTACCAGCCCCAGGCGCAGGCTACCCACTAACTGCCCGCGACACGCCGCCGCTTCGGCAAACAAACCGTCATGGGCGGCGAGCAGGGTTCTGGCCCAGGCCAACACGCGTTCGCCGGCCTGGGTGAAGCCTTCGAAGCGCTGGCCACGGGTGACCAGCTCCAGGCCCAGCTCATCCTCCAGATTGCGCAGGCGCATCGACAGGGTCGGCTGGGTGATATGGCAGCGCGCAGCCGCCTGGCCGAAGTGCCGGGTCTGCTCCAGCGCGATCAGGAATTTGAGTTGCTTGATGTCCATTTAAAGCCCCAGCCTGGGAATAAGTGAGCGGTCAGGATAAGTGCCCGTGCCTGCACCCGCAGCAGACCCTCTCATTGTAAGGCCTGCGTGTCCAATCACCTGCATTGAAGTGATCCTCACCAATGGATCAAAAGCAGAGCAGCCACCTGATGTAACGCGATCTGAATGTGGGCTTGCGCGGCGTGATCGGTTTTTTTAGCGCCCACTGAAACCTGTACGCAATTTGAAACGTTTAAGTGGTTTAATGTTTATGTCGGCTTGCGATGGATCGCAGCCGCCGACAGACCTTCTGTCATTGAATCATCCCAAGGAGCTACACCATGCATGGAAGTATGAAGTCCAAACACCTCGCGTTTCTGTTGATCCCGCTGGTTGCCGCTTGTACCACACCGGATAGAACCCGTGAGTCGGCCGTCACACCGCAAGCCCAGCCCCAACAGGCCTGGCAGTTCGACAACTGCTCGGTCGGCTGCCCCAGCGGTGGCAGCCCACTGACGCTGAACCGCCAGGCGTACACCCTGAACAATAATGGCTCGACCAAGTTTGCCAACTGGGTGTCGTACAAAATCACCAAGACCACCCCCGCCAGCGGCCGCGCGCGCGACTGGCAGACCGACCCGGACATTCCGGCCGGCGAAACCCTCGACCCGGTGGATTACAACGGCGCCAATGTCGCGCTCAAAGTCGACCGTGGCCATCAGGCCAACCTCGCCTCGATGGCGGGGGTAGCCGATTGGCAAAGCCTCAATTACCTGTCGAACATCACCCCGCAGAAGTCCGACCTCAACCAGGGGCCGTGGGCGCACCTGGAAGACCAGGAGCGCAACCTGAGCAAGCAGGCGGGGATCGACGCGGTGTATGTCGCCACCGGGCCGCTGTATGAGCATTTTGTCGGCACGCTGCCGGGTACGAACAAGGTGCACACCATTCCCAGTGGCTACTGGAAAATCATCTTTGTCGGCAGCTCGCCTGAAGGCGGAATGTACGCCTCGTTCGTCATGAACCAGGAAACGCCCAAAGGCGCGAACTTCTGCGATTACCAGGTGCCCGTGAGTCAAATCGAAGAGCGCTCCGGGCTGACGTTCTGGAGTGATCTGCCGCAGGCGGTGCAGGCCGCGTTGAAGGTCAGGCAAGGGCAGTTGCCGGGGCGCATTGGGTGCAAGCAAGCGTTGTAATAGTTAAGGATCCGTATCACTTCTGTGGCGAGTGAGCTTGCTCCCGTTGGACTGTGCAGCAGTCCCTTTTTTCAGGGCCGCTTCGCAGCCCAGCGGGAGCAAGCTCCCTCGCCACAGGTTACCGGTGCAGATACTGGCCTTTACTGTCAGCTTCGCTCGGCCTTCACTTAGTCCAGGCGTAGTTCACGGACCTGAAGAATCTGCTGATCAAAATTGACTACGATGATTGCGCAAGGGCTCGCCAGCAACCTGCGCTTATCAACACAGATAGCGGTTGCGTGCTTCTCTGAGCAGGTCACGCATTTGGTCGACGCGCAATAACAGCGTCATTTGCCGCTCATCGACGATAATCTCCGCCACGATCAATGCGCAGATCATCGGTGCGGTCACCAGCCAGTGCTCGTAACACTGGGTGGCCAGCGATATGAAGATGCCTGTAATCCACAACGCCAGCACCCACTTCGGGGCACGCCGTTGCAGCGGCACCCAGAAACGCTGCAACCTTTTCAAACGGGCCGTGTGCAGCCTTAACGAGGCTTCGAGTCGGGACACGTCATTGCTCATTTATACACTCGCTCAACGGTACGGGCGCAGCCTGGGAGCGTGGTTCCCAGCCAAGACAGGTTGACCCGTTCGACTTCTATCCAATGCTCGCCGACAGGTTTTGTGCGGCAGCTTTTAAACGCAATACACACCTGCTTTGCGTCCAATAAAGCAAAGTGCCGATAACGGGGCGGGCGCTTAAACACCGAAAAAAACATACGCATCACCGTGCCTCGCCCAATCAAACGTGCCAACTGAGTTCAAACAGCGTGCCGCCGTTTTCCATACGCCGGCAGGTCACGGCGCCGCCATGGGCGAGGGCGATGGCACGCACCACGGCCAGGCCCAGGCCACTGCCGCCCTGGGCGCGTGAGCGGGAGTTTTCACCGCGTTGGAAGGCGTCAAACAGGCGCGCGGCAAAACCTTCGTCGATGCCGGGGCCGTCGTCGCGCACGCGCAGGTAGTTGAAGCCGTCGCGGGTGCTCAGATGGACGATGACATTGCCCGGTGTCGCGTGCCGCCGAATGTTATCCAGCAGGGCCAGCAAGGCCTGGCGAATGCGCGCCGGGTCGCAGCGCATCGTGCGGCGTTGCAGGTCCAGTTGCAGCACAAAACCTGCGGCCACCAGGCTCGGTTCGAACAACCGTACATCGTCTTCGATGCCTGTCGCCAGGTCGGCTTCTTGCAGGTTGAGTTCCAGGTAGCCACTGTCGGCCAGGCCCACCACGCGCAAATCCTCGATCAAGCGCGTCAAGCCTTCGACCTGGCCCAGCAGGCTATAGAACTGCGCGGTGTCGGGTTCGAATACACCCTCGGCCAACCCTTGCAGGCGCCCGCGCAGAATAGTCAGGGGTGTGCGCAGTTCATGCGCAATGGCGGCATTCCAGAACGCTTGCTCCTGCGCCATGCGCTGCAAGCGTTTGGCCATGCTGTTGAAGTCATTGACCAGGATCGCCGCTTCGCCGATCGACTGGTCACCGGCAACGGCCTGTACGTCCAGGTCGCCGTCGGCCAGTTTGCGCAGGTTCTCGGCCACGGAGTTGAGCGGCATCAGGATTCGCCGCGACAGTTTCAGCGCCACAATCGAGCCCACCGCCAGGCTCACGCACGTGGTCAGGCCCATCCACACCCATTCAGCCTTGGCCGGCAGCCAGGCATCCACTTCGGCGTCGGTGAGCGGCCAGTAGGTCCACAGCAATGCGTAAAAAATATACGAGCCGATCACCGCCAGGGCGATCACGCACAGCACCACGGCGCACATCGACAAGATGATCTGGCGGCTCAGGCCATTGAGCCCTTTCACACCATGCTCCCGAACCGATAGCCGACGCCACGGATACTGGTGGGCACACCCTGCACGCCGAGGTCTTCGAGCTTGCGCCGCAGTTTGCTGATATGGCTGTCGACCGTGCGCTCCAGGCTGTCGCTTTCCGGTGAACACTGGGCCAACAGCTCGGCGCGGGTGAACACCCGTTTCGGTGCCTTGGCCAGTTGCGCCAGCAGCCTGAATTCGGTGACGGTCAAGGCCAGCGGCACTCGGCGGCCGACCAGCGTCACCGTGGCTTCGTAGCTTTCCAGGTCAATTTCAAACGCGTCCACCCGCAGCACCGTGGGGCAGGCGCGGTCGCGATAAGCGATGGAGCGGCGCAGTACCGCCTGGGTGCGCGCCACCACTTCGGCGGGGTTGAACGGCTTGACGATATAGTCGTCGGCGCCGATGCGCAGGCCCATGAGCTTGTCCATGTCCTGGTCTTGCGCGGTCAGCATGATCACCGGCGTATGGCCGCGTTGGCGCACTTGCGCGAGCACTTGCCAGCCATCCACGTGGGGCATCAGCACGTCCAGCAACATCAGCTCCGGCTTGAGCGCCAGGTGCATGTCCAGCGCCTGTTGGCCGTCACGCGCGTGGGCGGTGCGAAAGCCGCTGCGTTTGAGGTAAGCCTCCAGAATGTCGGCGATTTGCGGCTCATCTTCGGCAATCAGCACGAGGGCCTGGGGTTCTCTGACGCAGTCCGGGCGGGGCATCGATGCAACGGGGAAATCAGTCATGGTCTGCTCGGTGAATACGCGGCGAGCCTGTGCATCCCTGCGCTCGTGCTTATCTGCCTTATCGTGGCTGCCGGTCCATGGCCACGTTTGCCAGTAGTGATCATAGCTTCTGGGTGAGGGTGCTGACCTCCAGAGCAGGAATCATCGTGTTCTCCTGGTAAATCTACGCAACGGTGAACGCAAGTGTGCGCAACCAACGTGCGCATTCATGGGAGGTTTTGTGGAGAAACGATGGAGGCGGGCACTAATTTGTGCCCGAGCGCGTAGGAGGCGGGATGGATTGACGGATAATACCTAAAAGTCCAATATGGAATTATAAGTACAAAAAGCCTATGCCTCTCTTTCTTCACGCTTGCCAAACCAACAACAACTTGCGAGATAACGACCATGAAGAAACCCGCGCTGATCGCTGCACTGGCCCTGGGCCTGTTTGCTTCAAGCCATGTGCTGGCCGCTGAGAAAACCTTGCGTATCGGCATTGAGGCGGCCTACCCACCGTTCGCCTCCAAGACCCAGGACGGCAAGATCGTCGGGTTCGACTACGACATCGGTAATGCCTTGTGCGCGCAGATGAAGGTCAAGTGCGTGTGGGTGGAAGGTGAATTCGACGGCCTGATCCCTTCGCTTAAAGTGAAGAAAATCGACCTGGCCCTGTCATCCATGACCATCAACGAAGACCGCAAGAAATCGGTGGATTTCACCCACAAGTATTACTTCACTTCCTCGCGCCTGGTGATGAAGGACGGCGCGGTGGTGGATGACCAGTACGCCAGCCTCAAGGGCAAGACCATTGGCGTGCAGCGCGCCACCACCACCGACCGCTATGCCACCGAGGTGTTCGAGCCCAAGGGCATCAACGTCAAGCGCTACAGCAATAACGAAGAGATCTACATGGATTTGGCGGCGGGGCGCCTGGATGCGATTTTTGCCGACACCATCCCGTTGAGTGACTTTTTGTCGATGCCACGCGGCAAGGGCTACGCCTTCGTCGGGCCGGAACTCAAGGACCCCAAATACGTGGGCGAGGGCGCCGGGATCGCAGTGCGCAAGGGCAATACCGAACTGGTCAGTGAGCTGAATACGGCCATCGACGGCATCCGCGCGAATGGCGAGTATCAGAAGATTTCACAGCAGTATTTCAAGTCCGATATCTACGGCGACTGAGGGTGTAACAGCAACAGTAAAGCCATACTCGGTCACATGTGGGAGCTGGCTTGCCTGCGATGCAGACACCTCGGTACATCAGGAATACCGAGTTGATGCCATCGCAGGCAAGCCAGCTCCCACAGTTGATGAACGATCGCTCAGCCCTTCAATTCCTTAAGGTGCTTGTACACCGTCGCCCGGCCCATCCCCAGCACATTCGCCACGTAGTTCGACGCGCTCTTGCCCTTGAACGCGCCCTCGGCATGCAATGCCAGCACCAGCTCACGCTTATGGTCGCGGGTCAGCAGGTTCAGGCTCAACTGACGTTCACGCATCCAGGCATGCAAGAAGGTGTTGATGCGCTCCTGCCAGTCATCACGAAACAGTGAATCCGGCTGTGGGATCAGCTTGCTCGGTGACAGGAACAGGTCCAGCGCCGCCTTGGCGTTTTCGAACAACGAGATATTCAGGTTGATGCACAGCACCGCCAGCCGACGACCTTTGTGGTCATGCAGCACCGTGCTCAGGCTGCGGATTTTCTGACCGTCCCAGTTGAGCTTTTCGTACGGGCCGATATTCACTTCGCGGATGTCATCGCTGAGCATGTCCTCCAGCGACGAGTCGTCACCAATGGCGCGTTTCGACAGGTTGTTGGCGATGTAATCGACCTTTTGCGTGCGCAAGTCATGCAGCACCACTTCGGCGTGGGGAAAGAACAGCGTGGCGATCGCATCGGCGATCGCCCGGAAGTTCTGCACAACGTTTTCTTGTTCAGCAATGCTCATCAATGCGGCTCCAGGCGGACGGGCGAGAGCATACCAGCGTCCAGGCCAAACCGCGTCAGCGGCTCCGGCAACGGTGCGCCGCGTACCAGCGCCGCGCTGGCCTGGCCCATGGCCGGTGAGGTCTGGATGCCATAACCGCCCTGCGCCGCGACCCAGAACAGCCCCGGCACTTGCGGGTCGAAGCCCGCGAGCAAATCACCATCAGGCACAAAACTGCGCAGCCCGGCCCAGGTGCGGGTAGGACGGCGGATGGTCAAGGTGGTGGCTTCTTCGATCTGGTAAATGCCCATGGCAATGTCCAGTTCTTCGGGCTGTACATCCTGGGGTTCGACCGGGTCGGCGTTGGCCGGTGAGCCGAGGAACATGCCCGCGTCAGGCTTCATGTAAAAGGCTTCGTCGAGGGCCACCAGCATCGGCCACCCATGCGTGTCGACACCCTCTGGCCCGGCGAAGATAAACGCCGAGCGCCGTTTGGGCTGCAGGCCGATGGACGCCGCGCCAGCGAGGCCGCCGATCTGATCGGCCCAGGCACCGGCAGCGTTGATGATGATCGGCGCGGTGTAGGTCGCGTCCTGGGTGCGCACCTGCCACAGGCCGTCGGCGTCACGGCTCAGGCCCAGTACAGGGCTGTCGGTACGCACTTCGCCGTGATGGCGACGGATACCACGCAAATAACCTTGGTGCAGGGCATCGGTGTCGATGTCGCTGGCGGTCGGGTCGAAGATGGCGCCGTGGACTTTTTCACGACGCAAAATCGGCAAGCGTGCGCACGCCTCATCGACACTCAGCCGTTCCACCTGCGCCACCGTGGCCTTGGCGCTCTGGTATTGACGCTCCAGTTCCGCCGGGTCGCCGCTGAAATCCACGGTGATCTCCCCGCGTGGCGTCAGCAACGGGTGCTCACAGAAGCCTGCCGGCGGGTTATCAAAAAATGCACGGCTGGCCAGGGTCAACGCGCGCACTTGCGGTGTGCCATACGCCGCGGTGTAGAGCGCCGCCGAGCGCCCGGTGGAGTGATAGGCCGGGTGGCTTTCGCGCTCCAGCACCAATACTTTGCCATGCTGCGACAACCAGAACCCAGTGGATGCACCGGCAATGCCGCCGCCGATGATGATGAAGTCTGCATGGCTCATAAACATCTCCTTAAACAATGGTTAGCGCTGGGTTTGGTACAGGGCATTGGCCAGTGCGACGTCTTCCAGGCCCAGGCCGATCGAGCGGAAAAACACGTGGCGGTCATAGTCCGGGCGCTGCGCCATATCACTGAGCAACTCCGGCAGGTCGCCGATCACGGCGCGCTTGTCCCAAGCGTGTTGCTCGGCGGCGATCAGCATCTCACCGGCCGCGCCCGGCGTGGTCTGGCGATAGTCGCAGAACACATGCATGGCGTGCAGGCTGGCGGGTGGCACTTCATGGGCGCGTGGCGCATTGGTGCTGATGGAGGTGATCAGCGCTGGCTTGCGCAAACGCGCCGGGTTGAGCACCGGGCCGGCCGATGAGGTACACAGCAGGATCACATCGGCGTCTTCCACGGCGCTGTCACAGCTGTCGGCCAGGGTCAGGCGCGGGTCCAGGCCTTTGAGGTGGGCGAGGGTGTCGACGCTGGCGTGGCCCAGGCTCGGTGAATACAGGCGAATCTGCTGCCAGTCGCGCAGGTTGCGCACGTAGTGCAGGTGCGCTTGCGCCACCTTGCCACTGCCGATAATCGCCAGGCGCCGCGCGGCAGCAGGCGCCAGCACGTCCACCGCCAATGCAGTGGCGGCAGCGGTGCGCGCGGTGGTCAGCTCGGCCGCATCACACAGCATCAGCGGCTGGCCGCTGTGCATCGACATCAACAACGTCCAGGCCGTCACCAGTGGGCCTTGCTCGCGCACGATGTAGGGCGACGTCTTGACGCCATAAACGCCCTCATCGGCCAGCACGCCCAGGTAGTTGATAAAGTCGCCGGCCCCATGCGGGAACTCCACCAGCTGCTGCGCCGGCTGCACCGCCAGCCCGGCCGCCAGGTCGCGGAACAGCTTGTGCAGAATGTGGGGCACATCGACCTGGGTGAGCAATTCACGGGCCTGGGCCTGATTCATGACAAGGGGCGTGCTGGACATGGCAATCTCCGCAGATAAACTAATTTGTCCATTATGGACTTTTTGTTATTGCGGGCAATATCAGAATGAAAAAAGTCGGGGTGCCGGTTGTTTTATCGCTATTGAATAAACTCACACATTTAATTGACGCCACTATATTGCCACCCTATGATCCATGCCCGTTGATGGCACAACGCCACACAGAGGGATCTAGACATGTGGCGTTTGGAACGCCGGACCAGGTTTTGCCTGCTGTCCGTTTTTTTCTGCCTGGGTACCGCCGGATTAGCGCACGCCGCGCCCCCGCAGAGCACCCCCGGCATCACCGACCTGATCCGCGACCGTCAGGACCGCCTGCTCGAAGAGCAGCAGCGGCGCCTCGAAGAACTCAAGGATCTGCCCG
>NZ_VBVZ01000589.1 GCF_005863185.1 Pseudomonas edaphica | reverse complement strand
CTGCCCTTGAGCTCCGTGGTCGCCTGTTCCCAGTAACGGCTGTCGGCCCACACGCCGGCAAAATCCGCGGTGACAATCAACGTGCCTACCGAGCCATAAAACCCCGACAGCCATTGCCGCCCCTGCCAGTAACCCGGCAAGTACTCGGACAGATGCGGGTCGGCCGACGGCACCAGCAGGGCATGGATGCCCTCGCGGCGCATCAGTTCGCGGGTATGCGCCAGGCGCTGGGGAACCGTTCCATGGGTCAAAGGCTGCGTGCTCATCATATCTCCTGCTAACCACTCATAATTGTTATGTGTTGTGACTGAAAAATCAGACCGCCCAGAACGCCGGCGCATTGACCAGTGCGGCCTTGATCAACTGCACGGCCGCGTCGATATCCTGCTCGGTGGTAAACCGGCCCAGGCTCAAGCGAATAGTTCGACCGGCGCTGCGTGCGTCATGGCCCAAAGCCAGAAGCACGTGTGACGGCGCATTACTCGCCGAATTGCACGCCGAGGTGGCCGAAAACGCGATACCGGCGCTCAGCGCGGCGGAATTGAATTCGCCCTCTGTGAACGTGAGGCTCAGTGTATGGGGAATGCGCTGGGTGGCGCTGCCATTGAGGCGCACGCCGGCAATCGTTTCCAACTGATTGAGCAGGCGCTGACGCAACGCGACGATAGCGGCTTTTTCTTCAGCAAAGGACTGCGCCGCCAAGGCGAAGGCAGTGCCCATGCCGGCAATCTGGTGAGTCGCCAGGGTGCCGGAGCGCAACCCGCCTTCGTGGCCGCCACCGTGAATCTGCGCCAGTACCTTCTGCTGCGCGCGCGGGCCAACATACAGCGCGCCAATGCCCTTGGGTCCGTACAGCTTGTGCGCAGAAAACGACATCAGGTCCACCGGCCATTCAGCCAGGTCGATCGCGACCTTGCCCGCGCCTTGCGCCGCATCCACATGCAGCAGCGCGCCGTGCTCACGTACGCGCGCACCAATGGCGGGGATGTCATTGAGGGTGCCCAACTCGTTGTTTACCAGCATCAGCGACACCAGGAAGGTGTCTTCGCGCAAGGCTTCACTGACTGCCTCGGCGCTGATCAAGCCTTCAGCGTCCGGCACCAGGTAGGTCACGGCCACGCCGGCGTCCTGCAACTGCCGCGCGGTATCCAATGTGGCCTTGTGTTCGATCTGGCTGGTGATGACATGCCCACCTGCCACACCTCGCGCCTGGGCCACCCCCTTGATCGCCAGGTTGTTGGATTCTGTGGCACCGGAGGTCCAGACGATTTGTTCAGGTTGGGCGCCGACCAGTTCGGCCACTTGGCGCCGCGCCTGCTCGACCGTGTGCCGGGCCGCCTGGCCAAACGCATGGGAGCTGGACGCAGGGTTGCCGAAGTTGGCATTAAAACCCAGACACTCGACCATCACTTGAATGACCCGCTCATCCACCGGCGTGGTGGCGGCGTAGTCGAAATACAACGGACGTTTATTCATGACGTTAAGACTCGCAGAGCGTATTCCCCAGGACAGCGCCTCGGGAGGGCATCGACCGGAACAGAGGTCGTCAGATTTAACCCGTCGGATGCCATAAAAGAAGGACCACTTTATGCAAATGTGCGTAGGAACGCTCCTGAAATTCAGCTTAACAGGCTGAAGTATCCCAATGGCAAACAAAAAGCCCGAGGTTCCTTAAGGGAATCCTCGGGCTTTTTGCCACTTGGCGCCGGCTCAACTGGGGCGACCGTGCATCACCACACTGCGTTCGGCGTTCATTTCGCCCTGGTGGTCGAAGCCGAACGGCTTCTGTGGCTGCCCGGTCAACGCGGCGCGCTGCTGTTGATATTCATCAAACGACAGGCCACGACGGCTCAAGGCTTCAAGGGCCAATTGCCTGGTTTCTTCGGCGGTATAAGGACGCGACTCAGGCGAAGGATGGGTCGCACATCCGGCAAGGACAGCGCTGACAACTATTAAGGAAACAGCCAGAAAGTGGTTCATGGTGAAGGCCCTGCGAAGGAGGTTTGTAGTCAATGAACACAGGCTACTCCCGCCCTCGCACAGTGAAAAATCATCCGCCGTGATAGTCGCTATCAACCGTTCCGGCATGCTTGATAGCCGCCCACTCATATTCATTTAAGATCTATAAATATGGAAATACGTTCGTTTACGGCATAACCATAACCTTCTATAAATGGCCCTGCGCGCAACCAACACTGTTCGCCACGCAACTGTTGCCCAGGCAACAGTCATTCAACAAAACCGCAACCAGGCAACAGCTCCTTTTTCAACAGTTCGTCTGCAGCCCTCGCCAATCAAGGCTTGCAGCCATTGGTACAGCTCTTGCTCAACACGCTCCACTTAACCTGCTACCCACCTCTGTTGAAAAAGGAACTGTTCTATGTCACGGCCCCTGAATGTCGTTGCCCTCTCTGGCGGAACCTGGCGCCCATCGCGCACCTTGGTATTGACCCAGGCCGTGCTGGCCGAACTGGCCACGTTACTGCCGATCCAGACCACCCTGATCGAGTTGGGTGACATTGCCCGCCCCTTGGGCGGCGCACTCTCACGCGATGAACTGCCGGCCGAGGTCGAAACGCAACTGTTGGCCATCGAACAGGCCGACCTGCTGATCGTTGCCGCGCCGGTGTATCGCGGCTCCTATCCTGGCCTGCTCAAGCACCTGTTTGACCTGGTAGGCCTCAACACCTTGATCAACACTCCGGTGTTGCTCGCGGCCACCGGCGGCAGCGAGCGCCATGCACTGGTCCTCGATCACCAGTTACGTCCGCTGTTCAGCTTCTTCCAGGCCTTGACCCTGCCGATCGGTGTGTACGCCACCGAAGCTGACTTCACCGACTACCAAATAACCAGCGAGTTATTAAAAGCCCGCATTCAACTGGCTGCAGAACGCGCAGCGCCGTTGTTTGCCGCGCACTCCCCCTCTCTGCTGAAAATCGCTTAAGGATTTGTCATGGATGTTTTCTGGTTTCTGCCCACACATGGCGACGGCCATTTCCTCGGCACCACCCAAGGTGCGCGCCCGGTCACCCTCAATTATCTGAAGCAGGTGGCGCAAGCGGCTGACAGCCTCGGTTACTTCGGCGTGCTGATTCCTACCGGGCGCTCGTGTGAAGATTCCTGGGTAATCGCCTCGGCGCTGGTACCGCTGACGGAACGCCTGCGTTATCTGGTGGCGATTCGCCCGGGGATCATCTCGCCCACGGTGTCGGCGCGCATGGCCGCGACCCTGGACCGCTTGTCCAACGGCCGATTGCTGATCAACGTGGTCACCGGTGGCGACCCCGACGAAAACCGTGGCGACGGCAGCTTCCTCGACCACAGTGAACGCTACGAAGTCTCCGACGAATTCCTGCAGATCTGGCGCCGTGTGTTGCAGGGCGAGTCGGTGGATTTTGAAGGCAAGCACCTGCGTGTGCAGAACGCCAAAGCGCTTTACCCGCCGGTGCAGAAGCCGTATCCGCCGCTGTACTTCGGCGGTTCGTCGGATGCTGCCCACGACCTGGCCGCCGAGCAGGTCGACGTGTACCTGACCTGGGGCGAGCCGCCCGCCGCCGTTGCGCAAAAACTGGCCGACGTGCGTGAACGCGCAGCGCGCCATGGGCGCACCGTCAAGTTCGGCATTCGCCTGCATGTAATCGTGCGCGAAACCGAAGAAGACGCCTGGAAAGCCGCCGCCAAACTGATCGAACACATCAGCGATGAAACCATCGCCGCGGCGCAAAAATCCTTCTCGCGCTTTGATTCCGAAGGCCAGCGG
>NZ_VBVZ01000588.1 GCF_005863185.1 Pseudomonas edaphica | reverse complement strand
GCCTTGGGGTCGTGCTCGTAACTGTGGATGCGATGTTCGGCGCGAACTTTTTTCAACAGGTCCAGTGCGGGTGTCATGACTACTCCGGGCGCGGCAGAAAGATCGCCAATTCTAGGCCAAGCCCGCGCAAAACGCTCTAGTGCGCCCCTCCCGCCATGCGCGCTTGCAGCCTCACCCGTGATCATTCACCAGACCAATAGTTCGAAAATGACCAATGGTTCACTTTCGACCTTTGACAGCGGTCATTCTTGTCTATATTTTTTCGTTTCCGAATACTGTAGGAATAGTGCTCCAGTGTTCCAGCGGGAAGCTGCAGTCAGGATGGGGATCCTGATTACGGTGAAAATCGCGCAACGGTCCGTTGAGGCTGTGCGCCAACAAGAACAACAATCGAGGTTTGCCATGACTACTGCTCTTCAACAGCCTTCACTTTCGAGCCAATGCATGGCCGAATTCCTGGGGACTGCGCTTCTGATCTTCTTCGGTACAGGATGTGTCGCTGCGCTCAAGGTCGCGGGTGCCAGCTTCGGGCTGTGGGAAATCAGTATTATCTGGGGGGTCGGCGTGAGCATGGCGATCTACCTGAGCGCCGGTATTTCCGGGGCGCACCTCAACCCGGCGGTAAGTATCGCGCTGTGCATTTTTGCCGATTTCGAAAAACGCAAACTGCCCTTCTATATCCTCGCGCAAATCGCTGGCGCCTTCTGCTCGGCGGCGTTGGTTTACACGCTGTACAGCAACCTCTTTTTCGATTACGAACAAACTCATCATATGCTTCGCGGCTCTCAGGCCAGCCTGGAATTGGCGTCGGTGTTCTCCACCTACCCGCACGCGCTGCTGAGCACGGCCCAGGCATTCCTGGTGGAAATGGTCATCACCGCCATCCTGATGGGCGTGATCATGGCCCTGACCGACGATAACAATGGCCTGCCCCGCGGCCCGTTGGCCCCGCTGTTAATCGGCCTGCTGATTGCAGTTATCGGCAGTGCCATGGGCCCGCTGACCGGCTTTGCGATGAACCCGGCGCGTGATTTCGGCCCCAAGCTGATGACCTTTTTCGCCGGCTGGGGTGAAATGGCCTTTACTGGCGGCCGCGATATTCCTTACTTCCTGGTACCGATTTTCGCGCCGATTGTCGGCGCCTGCCTCGGCGCAGCGGCTTATCGCGGGCTGATTGCCCGCCACTTGCCGAGCGCCGCACCTGCTATAGCTGAAGAAACACCTGACACGGCTGTCAACGGCAAGACTCGTATTTCCTGAAAGCGCCGGCCTGGTCCCCTGCCCTTCGCGGACCAGGCTGATTTCTGACTTCCTTATTTCGTCCAAGGCAATTGACATGACCGACATTCAGAATAAGAACTACATCATTGCCCTTGATCAGGGCACCACCAGTTCACGGGCGATCATCTTCGATCGTGACGCCAACGTGGTCTGCACCGCCCAGCGTGAATTCGCTCAGCATTACCCGCAAGCCGGCTGGGTCGAACATGACCCGATGGAAATCTTCGCCACCCAGAGCGCGGTAATGGTCGAGGCCCTGGCACAAGCCGGCCTGCACCATGACCAGGTTGCTGCCATCGGTATCACCAACCAGCGTGAAACCACCGTGGTCTGGGACAAGATCACCGGCCGCCCGATCTACAACGCGATCGTGTGGCAGTGCCGCCGCAGCACCGAGATCTGCCAGCAGCTCAAGCGCGATGGCCACGAGCAATACATCAGTGACACCACCGGCCTGGTCACCGACCCGTACTTCTCCGGCACCAAGCTCAAGTGGATCCTCGACAACGTCGAAGGCAGCCGCGAGCGTGCGCGCAATGGCGAACTGCTGTTCGGCACCGTCGACAGCTGGCTGATCTGGAAATTTACCGGCGGCAAGACCCACGTCACCGACTACACCAACGCCTCGCGCACCATGCTCTTCAACATCCACACCCTGGAGTGGGATGCGAAGATGCTGGAGATTCTCGACGTGCCGCGCGAAATGCTGCCGGAAGTCAAGTCCTCCTCGGAAATCTACGGCCGCACCAAAAGCGGCATCGCCATCGGCGGTATTGCCGGTGACCAGCAAGCGGCGCTGTTCGGCCAGATGTGCGTAGAAGCCGGCCAGGCCAAGAACACCTATGGCACCGGTTGCTTCCTGCTGATGAACACCGGCGACAAGGCGGTGAAATCCAAGCACGGCATGCTCACCACTATCGCTTGCGGCCCACGTGGCGAAGTGGCTTACGCCCTCGAAGGCGCGGTCTTCAACGGTGGCTCCACCGTGCAATGGCTGCGTGACGAGCTGAAAATCATCGCCGACGCCACCGACACCGAATACTTCGCCGGCAAGGTCAAGGACAGCAACGGCGTGTACCTGGTGCCCGCCTTCACCGGCCTGGGCGCCCCGTACTGGGACCCGTATGCCCGTGGCGCGCTGTTCGGCCTGACCCGTGGCGTGCGCGTGGATCACATTATCCGTGCCGCCCTGGAGTCGATTGCCTACCAGACCCGCGACGTGCTGGACGCCATGCAACAGGACTCTGGCGAACGCCTCAAAGCCCTGCGTGTGGACGGCGGCGCGGTGGCCAACAACTTCCTGATGCAGTTCCAGGCCGATATCCTCGGCACCCAGGTCGAGCGCCCGCAAATGCGCGAAACTACGGCACTCGGCGCCGCGTACCTGGCAGGCCTGGCCTGCGGTTTCTGGGGCAGCCTGGAAGAACTGCGTGGCAAGGCAGTCATCGAGCGCGAATTCGAACCACAGCTTGATGAAGCCGCCAAAGAGAAGCTCTACGCCGGCTGGCAAAAAGCAGTCAGCCGCACCCGCGACTGGGAACCACACGAAGGCGCTGAATAAGCCAACCGTCGGACCCAAATCGGGTTGTAACTGGCGGGGAGTCGATTGCTGCGGCATCATGGGCCACTTTTGTATGGCAGCCCAAAGGACGCCCCATGAATCTGCCTCCCCGCCAACAACAAATTCTCGAACTGGTGCGCGAACGCGGCTACGTCAGTATCGAGGAGATGGCGCAGCTATTCGTTGTCACCCCGCAAACCATCCGCCGCGATATCAACCAACTGGCGGACGCCAACCTGCTGCGCCGCTACCACGGCGGCGCGGCCTATGACTCCAGTGTCGAGAACACCGCGTACGCCATGCGTGCCGACCAGATGCGCGATGAGAAACAACGCATCGGCGAAGCCATTGCCGCGCAAATCCCTGATCACGCCTCGCTGTTCATCAATATCGGCACCACCACCGAATCCATCGCGCGTGCGCTGCTCAATCACAACCACCTGAAAATCATCACCAACAACCTCAACGTTGCCACCATGCTCAGTGCCAAGGACGACTTCGATGTGCTGTTGACCGGCGGCAACGTGCGCCGTGACGGCGGTGTGGTGGGCCAGGCGAGTGTCGACTTTATCAACCAGTTCAAGGTCGACTTTGCGTTGGTCGGCATCAGTGGCATTGATGAAGATGGCAGCCTGCTGGACTTTGACTATCAGGAAGTCAGGGTTTCCCAGGCGATCATCGCCAATGCACGCCAGGTGATCCTGGCGGCCGACTCAAGTAAATTCGGGCGCAATGCCATGATTCGCTTGGGGCCGATCAGTCTGGTGGACTGTCTGGTGACCGACCAGCAGCCGGTGCCGGCGTTGGTGCAGTTGTTGAACCAGCACAAAGTCAGGCTGGAAGTGGTTTAGCGCCTGGACTGGCGCCATCGCGGGCAAGCCCGCTCCCACAGTTGACCGCATTCTCATGCAGGTACACGATCAACTGTGGGAG
>NZ_VBVZ01000587.1 GCF_005863185.1 Pseudomonas edaphica | reverse complement strand
GAACATAGAGGTCATAGCGTGCAAGGTTTTGCGGGGTGATGTCGATGGCTTCATCCGCGCCTACAAAGTCGATCTGATAGTTGGGGCTGAGCCGCAGCAAGGCGTTTTTGACGTTCTCGGAACAGTCATCACAGCCCGCCGGGCCTCGGTAGATGGCGACGTGGGTGATGGGCGTTGCGGCCTGTGCCCAGGGTGATTGCAGGGTGGCGAGTACAAAAAATGCGGCAGCGATGGCGGGCAATTTCATGGTTGAGGGCTCGGCGAACAGGGGTTAGGACTGTTCGAAGCCTATATCGAACGCGACTTTCAATTCGTTAACAGTTGTAAATCGGCTACTGTCGCCTGAATCCACACCCGCCAAGAGGGCCTGTAATGGAGCTGAAGTTCAGCCACGTCGACGTACTGGTCGAGAACCTTGAAGAAACCTGCGCTTATTACGCCAAAATCCTCAAGGCCAAAATCTCCAACACCCAGGTGTGGGAACGCGGCGGGCTGCATGTGCGATATGCGGTGGCGTTGATGGGCCTGGAGCGTTTTATGCTGGTGCAGCCGGTGGCGGGCAACTTGCGCGAGCTGTTGGACGCGCACGGTGAGGGCATGATTTATCGGCATTGCTACACCACGCCGGATATCGAGGTGGCCTATGCCGAGTTGATGGCCGAGGGTGTGCAGCCGCAGGATGAAAACGGCCGGCCCTTGAGCCTGGCGGATCTACAATCGCCGTCCGGCACACGGATCATTTGGTTGCCTAAGCGCTTCGGGCATTTCTCTATCGAGATTCTGGAGGAGAAAGGCTTGGAGGCGTTTATGGTCGCCGCGTTTGCTTGATCGGCGTTGCATTGGCTGCCTACATGAGGATTACTGTAGGCCGCGCCCATCTGCGAGATAACCCGCCATGTTTGAATTCACTGCCCTCGTCACCTACATCGCCGTGGTGCTCGGCCTTTTCCTGATCCCCGGCCCTTCCGTGCTGCTGGTGCTCACGCGCACGATTCAAGGCGGGCGCAAGGTCGGTGTTGCGACCGGGCTGGGTGTGGCGTGCGGCGACTTGATTCATACACTGTGCGCAGCACTGGGGCTGTCGGCGATTTTGATGACTTCGGCGGCGGCGTTTAATGCGGTGAAGTGGGCCGGCGCGGCGTATTTGATCTACCTGGGCGTGCGGGCGTTCATGTCCAAAACCGGCACGTATGCGCGATTGGAGCTACCGGCGGTGACGCCGCGCCAGGCGTTTTTCCAGGCGATTGGGGCTGAGGTGTTGAACCCGAAAACGGCGATCTTCTTCCTGGCGTTCCTGCCGCAATTTGTACACCCGGAATCGGGTTCGTCGTTGGTGCAGTTTGCGCTGCTGGGCTTGATCTTTTCGGTACTGAGCGCGGTTTATACGAGTTTGCTGGCACTCTCGATTCGCCCGTTAAGTCGCGGGCTCAAGGGGCTATCCAAGCTGCGTCGGTGGGAAGGCAAGATCATCGGCACGCTGTTTATGGGGCTGGGGCTGAAAGTAGCGTTTCAGCAGCGATAGGCAGGCGCGGTGCGACATCCTGATCGAAATTGCTTTTTCCAGAATAAGCGCACCCTTTCTCACGAAAGCCGCCTACAGTTGATGATCGTAACGAGCGACTCTCAGCATGGCGTAAACATATTCGAGGTTCTCTTGCGTGGGTTCGTCATGACGCAACCAACGCACCTGAATGCCAAGGTATCGCGCCCATTCGACGCCCTTCTTGAAACATTGCCATTTACCATTCTTGGCGGCGACTTCCACGTATTGGTTCACCAGTGAATACTGGAGCCGGCCACATCGATACTTGGCGTTATCAAAAGCGGCCTGATAGAAGTCCATCGCAGCTTTAAAGTCTTCCTGGCGATAGTGGTAGACCGCGCGCAGCCAAGGCTCCATCCAGCACAAGTGCTCTTGCATTTCACAGGCTTCAACTTGCTCGGCATATTCATCGATCTGCGACCACTGGGTACCTGAGTCGCGTTTGAGTGCAAAGCCTTGCTCCAACATGTCGGCAAAACCTTGCGGCGCGTTCAAGAGTAACTTGCGCTGATAAATATCCATGCAGCTGTGCACGACAAATGGACCATATTTACTGGTGAGGGCCGACAGTACGTCCTGTCGTATAGGCTGATCGGGCCGGGCCTCTTTTAGGCGCTCTAACGTGTCAACCACGGCATCGAGCTTGCCATGAAAGAACTCCCAGTACTGACTGCACGCATGCTGCCAGACCTGCATGGCGACATCGGGTGACGTCTGACGGTGAATGACCGGGTATATTTCAGCTTTGAATTCGTTAATGTCCTCTGCAATCCAGTCTGAGTAAGATCGAAACTGCGTGCAAACGTCCTTCAAGTAGTGAGCGTCGTAGACTTGTACAATCTCCTTGGCGACGTAAGTCGTTACCCTGGCAACGACCAAGGCGGTCAGGATGCTGGCCTGTAATTGCGCAGGGACTTCTCGCCCGTGTTCGGCCAATGTGCAGAACGAATCATTAAAGTTTTTCATCAGCGCCGGGAGTGCAGGGAACGCGGCATCTCGGGTCCAGTTGATGGCATTGTCGAGATGGTTTTGAAGCGGGGCGATTTCAGTCGCGGCGTTTTTCCCTGGATAATGAAATTGTGTCTGCGAGCTGCCGCACCGCTGATAAGCCCAACGCATTACCTTCTCTAAAGGCAAAGTCAGCTTACCGTCGTCGGCGATTGACGGCAGGTACCAGAATGCGTCTTCGGGTGTTTCGAGTTCAAAATCAGCGATCCGGTAGTGAAGCAAACTCCGATTCAATGACACCACCAATAGCCGAACAGCTTTGATGGAGATGAAATATTGAAGCGTGCGAGTTTTTTCCAGAAACGTCCCCTCGTTGCGTACCAACGCGTTGTAGGCATCATCGAGGTCGGCCAGGCTTTCGCCAATCGCACCCACTATACGAATGCTCGGCAGATAACCGGTGAGGATATAGCTGAGTAGTTGAACGGCCTCCCCATAGTTTGCAGCCAGATGCCCTTCTTCCTTGACGAGCCTTTCCAGCTGTTTCTGAATCTTTTTTTTCGACTCGTCATCAAAGTCGCCCGCGACCTTGTTCTTGCGAGGCAGAACGCCGAATGCGTCGTAAGCAAACTTGAGTAACTCGCCTTGTGTGGCAAAACAAACGTTTGTGTTCATTGTGACTCCTTGATGCCCCGGCCCGAAGGCCGGGGGGCGCTGTCCTAGCGCCGATTGGGGTTCAGTTGTTTGCCACGATTACCGTGAACATCAGCATTGGTTGGGTTTGAACCGCTGGTTCCACGGTTATTATTCAATGCATCGGCGCGATTATTTTGCTGATGACGCTGGGAATTGCTGCTTGCTGGCTGCTTGTTCATCGTGCTCTCCAAGTGAGTGGGTAAGGCAGTTCAATCCTATGCACTGGACTTGGAGGCGTATCCCGGAACGTTGGCGACGTACTTTTTGCCTTCGCGTTTTATGCTCTAAAAACCCTGGCCCGCGTGTCCCAAGTGATACGTTATGACGCCAGCCTCCGTTTCAAGACGATAATTCAAAGGTCGGAATGTGCAAGTTTTGCCATGATGATGGTTAAGATGGCCAACCGAAGTGTTTACTCTCTGGATTCCACTCGATGCCCCCAACCACACGCGACACCGCCCGCCTCGAACGCCGCCTGGTCGCCACGTTGACCGACGCCTGCGAAACCGCCAAGGCTGAAATCCCGGGCTTCGAGTGGCTGACTCACACGGTTGATTACGCTGCGTTCCCGCAAAGCCTGCGGGTGATTTGGGTGTTCGATAC
>NZ_VBVZ01000586.1 GCF_005863185.1 Pseudomonas edaphica | reverse complement strand
GGGGAGGGGGCTTGTGTGGGAGCTGGCTTGCCTGCGATAGCATCACCTTGGTGTACCTGATACACCGAGGTGCCTGCATCGCAGGCAAGCCAGCTCCCACACAAGCCAGCTCCCACACAAGCCCCACATTTTGATCTCTACATTTTCAGGTTTTGTTTGGAATGCCGTACTTGCGCAAGCGATGGGCAATTGCCGTGTGCGATGTTTGCAAGCGGCTGGCCAGTTGGCGGGTCGAGGGATAACTGGTGTAGAGCGTTTCCAGCAGGTTGCGCTCGAAGTCTTCCACCGCTTGCTCCAGGCTGTCGACTTCACCGTCGCTCTGGCGCGCCACTGAGGTGCCGGCGATGTCGAGGTCACCGATGTCCACCAGGCTGCTTTCGCAGATGGCGGCGGCGCGGAAGATCACGTTCTGCAGCTGGCGCACATTACCCGGCCAGCGGTTGCCGAGCAGCGCCGGGTAAGTGCCAGGCGCCAGGCGGCACACCGGGCGCTGGATCTGCGCACAGGCCTGCTGCATGAAGTAGCGCGCCAGCAGCAGAATGTCCTGGCCGCGCTCGCGCAGCGGCGGCACTTCGACGTTGAGCACATTAAGGCGGTAGAACAGGTCTTCGCGGAAGGTGCCCTCGCTGACCATCTTTTCCAGGTCGCGGTGAGTAGCGCTGAGAATGCGCACATTGACCTTCACTTCGCGGTCGCCGCCCACCCGGCGAAAGCTGCCGTCGTTGAGAAACCGCAGCAGCTTGGCCTGCAAATACGGCGACATCTCACCGATCTCATCAAGGAACACCGTGCCCTGGTTGGCCAACTCCATCAGCCCCGGCTTGCCGCCACGCTGCGCGCCGGTAAAGGCGCCAGGCGCATAACCGAATAATTCACTTTCGGCCAGGTTCTCCGGCAACGCCGCACAGTTCAAGGCCAAAAACGGTGCACTGTGCCGCGCGCTGATAGCATGGCAGGCACGCGCGACCAGCTCTTTGCCGGTGCCGGTTTCGCCCTGGATCAACAGCGGTGCATCCAGCGCCGCCACCCGTTGCGCCCGCGCCTTGAGCGTGCGGATCACCGGCGACTCGCCCAGCAGCGCATCAAAACCTTCGGCATGGTCATGGTGCAGCGCCGACAGCTGTTCGCCGATGCGGTTGGGTTGGTACAGAGTGAGCAGGGCGCCGGCGTCAGTGATCGGCGTGGCGTCGAGCAAAAAGGTCTGGCCGTTGACGCTGATTTCGCGCAACGGCAAACGAAAGCCCTGTTCGAGCAAGGTTTCCAGCAACGCCGGGTCGTTGAACAACGCGCTGATGCTTTCACCCGCCGGTTCGCGGCCATACAGCGCGATCAGCGCCGGGTTGGCCAGCAGGATCTTGCCCGCGCTGTCCAGGGCCAGCACCGGGTCGGTCATGGCCGCGAGCAACGCGTCGAGTTGCAGGTGGCGGCGTTGGCCGGGAAGGATATCCACCACGGTGACCGCCTGTACGCCGTGCACGCTGAACAGCGCATCGCGCAGCTCTTCGAGCACCTCGGCGCTCAGGGTCGGCGCGTCGATGTACACGTTGGGCGGCACCATCTCCACCGCATCCAGGTTGAGATTGCGCCCACCGAGCAGGGCCAGGACTTCCTGGGTAATGCCGACGCGGTCGATGAAGCTGACGTGGATACGCATGGGGCTGGCAATTCTGGGGAACTGGAGGCGGCAAGTATGCCTTGGAGCGCAGGGAGATCAAAATGTGGGAGCTGGCTTGCCTGCAATAGCATCACCTTGGTCTACCTGATACACCGAGGTGACCGCATCGCAGGCAAGCCAGCTCCCACACAAGCCAGCTCCCACATTGGACTTACGGTGTTGTTACTCCAGGTGTTCCGGTTTGACCGGATCGCCGGATTTCACATCCAACTGATGCCGCACATCCTCAAACATCAAGTCGTACTGCTTGTGCATCGAGCCGTTAAGCGTCGCAACCTTCGGCATTCCATATTTCTGCGCGATGTTCATCGCATGCCGGGCAAAGTCGAAGGCCTGATCCTTGGGTAAAAAGAATTCCTCCTTGAGGTCCTTGCCCTGCACCGAGCCGTGCAGCTTGAAGATCATTCCCTTGCCTTCCTTTGGATCCTGGCTGACCTCGTAGTCGATGCACAGGTTGTAGCTGTAGTCATCCTTGTTGAGCGCGTGACGTTCGATGTGCAGGTGACCGGGTTCAAAGGTGGCCATAGGCGTTTCTCCTCTACTTCACAGGTAGGTGATGCCAGGTTTTGCCGTGCTGATACGCGTGCCGGCGCTGCCCTGGACGATGGCTTCGATATCCGAGAGTGAACCGATGACGGCAGTTTTGCCAGTCTGGCGGGCGAACTCGCAGGCCGCTTGTACCTTCGGCCCCATGGAGCCGGCGGCGAAGCCGAGTTTCTCCATGTCATCGGGATGGGCCTGGCCGATGGCCTTTTGGGTCGGCTTGCCGAAGTCGATAAAAGCCGCATTGACGTCGGTGGCAATCACCAGCAAATCCGCGTCCAGTTGTGATGCCAGCAAGGATGAGCACAGGTCTTTGTCGATCACCGCTTCAATGCCGCGCAGCGTGCCGTCGTCGCCATACATGGTCGGGATGCCGCCGCCACCGGCGCAAATCACAATGGCGCTTTTTTCCAGCAGCCACTTGATCGGGCGGATTTCAAAGATGCGTTTCGGGCGTGGGCTGGCCACCACACGACGGTATTTATCGCCATCGGGCGCGATGGCCCAGCCTTTTTCGGCGGCAAGTTTTTCGGCTTCGGCTTTGGAGTACACCGGGCCGATGGGCTTGGTCGGGTTCTGGAAGGCCGGGTCTTTGGCGTCGACTTCCACTTGGGTGAGCAAGGTGGCGAACGGCACCTCGAAGTCCAGCAGGTTGCCCAGTTCCTGTTCGATGATGTAGCCGATCATGCCTTCGGTCTCGGCGCCGAGCACGTCCAGTGGGTACGGCGAAACCTGGGTGTAAGCCGCTGCCTGCAACGACAGCAGGCCGACTTGCGGGCCATTGCCGTGGGCGATCACCAATTCGTTGCCGGGGTGGATTTTGGCGATCTGTTCGGTGGCGATACGGATATTGGCGCGTTGGTTGTCCGCCGTCATGGGTTCACCACGGCGGAGCAGGGCGTTACCGCCCAGGGCTACGACGATGCGCATAAAAATGTCCTTCTAAAAGCTTGGCTGAAGGAACGCGGTTAATGTGGGAGCTGGCTTGCCTGCGATAGCGGTGGATCATATAGACCGCCATCGCGGGCAAGCCCGGCTCCCACATGGGAGCGCATTACCAGCTTGATGGGTTAGATATCCGCCAGCGCCGACACCAGAATTGCCTTGATGGTATGCATGCGGTTTTCCGCCTGCTCAAACGCGATGTTGGCTGGCGACTCGAACACTTCCTCAGTCACTTCCACACCATTGGCCAGGTTCGGATAGCGCGCGGCGATGTCCTTGCCCACCTTGGTTTCGCTGTTATGGAACGCCGGCAGGCAGTGCATGAACTTCACGCGCGGGTTGCCCGAGGCTTTCATCATCTTGGCGTTGACCTGGTACGGCAGCAGTTGCTCGATACGCTCGTCCCACGCTTCCACCGGCTCACCCATCGACACCCAGATATCGGTGTGGATGAAGTCGACGCCTTTGACCGCCTCTTTCGGGTCCTCGGTGATGGTGATGCGTGCGCCGCTTTCCTCGGCAAACGCCTGGCACTGCTTGATGAAATCTTCGTGTGGCCACAGGGCTTTCGGCGCGCCGATGCGCACGTCCATGCCCAGTTTGGCGCCGATCATCAGCAACGAATTGCCCATGT
>NZ_VBVZ01000585.1 GCF_005863185.1 Pseudomonas edaphica | reverse complement strand
GCACGAAGCCTTAAACCACGCCTCGGACCTCCTCCACGTCGCCAAACAACTCGCCGAAGATGCGGCGATGACCAAGGAAACGGACCGTTACGCTTGGGCGTCGCATTACTTGCAGGAGATGGTCAAGGCGGTGGTTGATGATGTGGTGAAGGTGTTGGATTCGCCCGGTAACCTTCAGTAAGGGGCGAGTGAAAAACCGGTGCGGCGCCTGATTCCGATCACTCAAGAGATAGCTCAAGCACCGCTAACCTGTGGCGAGGTAGCTCGCCACAGGTTCGGTGTTCATTCTTGAGAGTGATGGCCATTGGGCGCTGCGCCATTTTTGGGTTTTACCTGGCTGTTTGTGACCTGCGAACCCTAGACCTCGCGTGTTAACCTTGCCGCCATCGCAAAATTAGCAGGGCCAAGTGCCCCATCTTTGCCCCACTCCTTTTAACGAATTTGCTAACTATCTGATGAGTAAAAACACCTCCGATCTGTCCTCCCACACTCCAATGATGCAGCAGTACTGGCGCCTCAAAAACCAGCACCCTGATCAGTTGATGTTCTATCGCATGGGCGATTTCTACGAGATCTTCTACGAAGACGCGAAGAAGGCCGCCAAGCTGCTGGACATCACCCTGACCGCGCGCGGGCAGTCGGCGGGGCAGTCGATTCCGATGTGTGGGATTCCTTACCATTCGTTGGAAGGTTATCTGGTCAAGCTGGTGAAGCTGGGCGAGTCGGTAGTGATCTGTGAGCAGATCGGCGACCCGGCGACCAGCAAAGGGCCGGTGGAACGTCAGGTGGTGCGCATTATCACGCCGGGCACGGTGAGTGATGAGGCGTTGCTGGATGAGCGTCGTGACAATCTGATCGCGGCGGTGTTGGGCGATGAGCGTTTGTTTGGCCTGTCGGTGCTGGATATCACCAGCGGCAACTTCAGCGTGCTGGAGATCAAGGGCTGGGAGAACCTGCTGGCGGAGCTGGAGCGTATCAATCCGGTGGAGTTGTTGATTCCGGATGATTGGCCAAAGGATCTGCCGGCGGAAAAACGCCGTGGGACCAAGCGGCGTGCGCCGTGGGATTTTGAGCGCGATACAGCGCTAAAAAGCCTGTGCCAGCAGTTCTCGGTGCAGGACCTTAAAGGCTTCGGCTGCGAGACCTTGACCCTGGCCATCGGCGCTGCCGGTTGCTTGCTCAGCTATGCCAAGGAAACCCAGCGCACCGCCCTGCCGCATTTGCGCAGCCTGCGCCATGAGCGCCTGGATGACACTGTGGTGCTCGATGGCGCCAGCCGTCGCAACCTGGAGCTGGACACCAACCTGGCCGGTGGCCGCGATAACACGCTGCAATCGGTGGTCGACCGTTGCCAGACGGCCATGGGCAGCCGTTTGCTGACCCGTTGGTTGAACCGCCCACTGCGCGACTTGACCGTGCTGCAAGCGCGCCAGACCTCTATTACTTGCCTGCTGGATCGCTATCGCTTTGAGAACCTGCAGCCGCAGCTTAAAGAAATCGGTGATATCGAGCGCATTCTGGCGCGGATCGGCCTGCGCAATGCGCGGCCACGTGACCTGGCGCGCCTGCGCGATGCGTTGAGCGCGCTGCCGCAGCTGCAAGTGGCCATGACCGAACTGGACACGCCGCACCTGCAACAACTCGCCGTAACGGCCGGCACTTACCCGGACCTCGCGGCGCTGCTGGAAAAAGCCATTATCGACAACCCGCCGGCGATTATCCGTGACGGCGGCGTGCTTAAAACCGGTTACGACAGCGAGCTGGACGAGCTGCAATCGCTGAGCGAAAACGCCGGGCAGTTCCTGATTGACCTGGAAGCCCGCGAAAAAGCCCGCACCGGCCTGGCCAACTTGAAGGTCGGCTACAACCGCGTACACGGCTATTTTATTGAGTTGCCGAGCAAACAGGCCGAGTCGGCGCCGATTGATTATCAGCGTCGCCAAACCCTTAAAGGCGCCGAGCGTTTCATTACGCCGGAGCTTAAAGAGTTCGAAGACAAGGCCCTGTCGGCCAAGAGCCGTGCCCTGGCGCGCGAAAAGATGCTGTATGAAGCGTTGCTCGAAGATCTGATCAGCCGCCTGGCGCCGCTGCAAGACACCGCCGCCGCCTTGGCGGAACTGGATGTGCTGAGCAACCTGGCCGAGCGTGCGCTGAACCTTGACCTGAACTGCCCGCGGTTTGTCAGTGAGCCGTGCATGCGTATCGTGCAGGGGCGTCACCCGGTGGTGGAGCAGGTGTTGACCACGCCGTTCGTGGCCAACGACCTGTCGCTGGATGACGACACGCGCATGCTGGTGATCACAGGTCCCAACATGGGTGGTAAATCCACCTACATGCGCCAGACCGCCTTGATCGTGTTGCTGGCGCATATCGGCAGCTTTGTGCCGGCAGCCAGTTGCGAGTTGTCGCTGGTGGACCGCATTTTCACGCGGATCGGTTCCAGTGATGACCTGGCCGGTGGGCGTTCGACCTTTATGGTGGAAATGAGCGAAACCGCCAACATCCTGCATAACGCCACCGAACGCAGTCTGGTGCTGATGGACGAAGTGGGACGCGGCACCAGCACCTTCGATGGTCTGTCGCTGGCGTGGGCGGCGGCCGAGCGTTTGGCGCACTTGCGCGCCTATACGCTGTTCGCCACGCACTATTTCGAGCTGACGGTATTGCCCGAGAGCGAGCCGCTGGTGGCCAACGTGCACCTCAATGCCACTGAGCACAACGAGCGCATCGTGTTCCTGCACCACGTGCTGCCGGGGCCGGCGAGCCAGAGTTACGGCTTGGCCGTGGCGCAGTTGGCGGGGGTTCCCGCACAAGTCATCAGCCGTGCCCGCGAACACTTGAGCCGACTGGAAGAAACCGCCCTGCCCCATGAGATTCCGGTGGCAAGCGTGGCCAAAACCAGCGCCAAACCCAGCGCACCGCACCAGAGTGATATGTTCGCCAGCCTGCCCCATCCGGTGCTGGATGAGTTGGCAAAGCTTGACCTGGACGGTTTGACGCCGCGTAAAGCGCTCGAAATGTTATATGCACTGCAAGTTCGGATATAACGCACAGGCTTGCAAGCTGGTAGACTCTCGCGCGGTTTGGGATGCTGCGGGTTATTAGCCTGGCCTGCAGACTATCGCTCCCGAACCTCGCGAGCCCTGCCACAAAGGGTTTCGCTGCCGCCGCCTGAGGAGAGAATTAGAAATGACCTTCGTCGTTACCGACAACTGCATCAAGTGCAAGTACACCGACTGCGTCGAAGTGTGTCCGGTGGACTGCTTCTACGAAGGCCCGAACTTCCTGGTTATCCACCCGGATGAGTGCATCGACTGCGCCCTGTGTGAACCAGAATGCCCGGCCGTCGCTATTTTCTCCGAGGACGAAGTCCCGGCAGAGATGCAGGAATTCATTCAGTTGAACGTCGAGCTGGCGGAAATCTGGCCGAACATCACTGAGCGCAAAGATCCGATGCCTGATGCAGCGGAGTGGGATGGCAAGAAAGGTAAGATTGCAGACCTCGAGCGCTGAAAGCGCCGCCGCCCAATAAAAAAGGCCCCTTGCGGGCCTTTTTGCGTTTCTGGGTGGTCGGTTTCACTTTTCTGCAGGCAAAAAAAGGGGCGGTATGACCCGCCCACATTTTTTCCCTAGTCCCTGTATTCCTTTTCATCATCCTGATGAATCGCATCCTGCGACGTTCCTTCAACCATCGTTCCTTGATGGCTGTGCCAATCCGTGGACACAGGGCTGATCTTAGAGAGTTCCGAGGGAAGTTCAATGGGATCCAAGTGATCGGCTGGCAGACTTGAACGCCCATTCAAG
>NZ_VBVZ01000584.1 GCF_005863185.1 Pseudomonas edaphica | reverse complement strand
CGCCCTGGCGGGCCCGTAGCAGTCATGGCTGAAGTCGGCGACCTCTTGTGCCAATACAGGGTCGTCAATTCGGGCGGCATCAATCTCCATGCGCATCTGCCGCAAGTCGGTGCCACACGGAATGGCCGCCACAGCAGCACCGGTCAAGGCTTTGGACAGTGAGTGCATAAAGAACCACCACACCGGTACATAGGCGCTCTGGTTATTCAGCACAGTGAAGGCATTGGACCAGCGCGTCTCCTGTGGCGTCGCGACCTTGATCTGGCATTGCGTGGAGCGGTTGTCGTCGTAAACCAGCGTGCTCAAATCAACCGGGATAAACGGAATACCCGCAAACATCACGATCACGATGGCCACCCACACACGGTTCTCCACGCGCAACGTCGACAGCACGCCTTTGTTGCCCTCATCAGCGCCTTCAGTGCGGGCGCGCAACCATTCTTGCAGCACGATGGCGAAGAACGGCAAGGCGATAACACCGCTGGCCACCAGCAAATCCCAGATGCCGTTATTGACGATCCAGGCCACCAGCGTCAGGTAATACTCGAGGTAGTCATCGGCATACAGCGTCATGATGCTTGGCCCTCAGGGCAACAGCTTCAGGCTGTGGATTTCCAGCAGGGTCAGTACCAGCACCGCAGCCACCGCTGTACGTCGAAGTGCTCGTTGTTGGCCATTGCTGAAATGCGAGCGGTAAAGGCGAAAAGCGCCATAACCGAGTGCAGCGTACAGGCCTATCCGCCAGCCACGAAAGACAGTGGAAGACCTTTCGAGCCATTTGCGCCAGGCCTCAATGCCGCCGGCCAATTCAATCCCCATCACATTGACGACAAAGGCAACGCCCAGGATCGATGCGGTCCATAGAAGCGGATGAAAGCCTTTCACGGGCGGCTCCGCGTCGCCGCTGGCTTCTGAATCTCATCCAGACGATTTCGCAGAGGATCACCCTGATAAATCCCGCGCGAACCCTCGCTGCGTGCACTGTGGCGCTGGATCAACACCGTCGGTGAATTGCTGGCCAGACTGCGCCGAAGCTCCAGCTCGGTTTTGAGGTTGTTGATCTCCTGGGTCAGCGTATCGCTTTCCGCAAGGATGGCTTCCTGGGCCAACTGATTGGCGGCGACGTTGGGCTCCTTACGGCCAGTCAGCAGTGTGCGCTGAAGCAGTAACGCCTTCTCCAACACGCTGGATAACGCCACTTCCGATGCCAGGCGACGCGCCAGCAAGTCCTGGTCCGGCTCATCGCGCAGCGCTTCGATCACGCCACGGGTAATCGGCAGCGACTGACTGCCGGCTGCCTGCAAGTTCACAAACGTAGTGGGTTGGCTGCCATTGATCAGTGCTTGCAAGGCTTGCAGCTTGGTTTCGTACTCTTCCTGGATCAGCGGCGTCAGACCCACGCCTGGCATGGTTTGGGTCTTGGTGCAGCTGTCGCAGGTGCGTTGCTCGCGCTCACCCAGCACGCGTGTGGCCCATTCTGTGGCGGCTTGCGGCGATGACCAGGTCTGGCAACTCAATTGATCGGCGCAGGCACTGATTGGTATGGAAGAGCGGTCATCCACGTCCCGACCATTCACCAGGTTGTAGCCGGCTCGCGTCACGTCGGCGATGACCAGTATCGGGGGCTGGCTGGCACCGCCTGCCGCTTGGCCACCGACCCAGGGCACGCCTTTATTGCCGCGGTCCTGTTCGGCTTGATCCACGGCGGCCACGGCATCTTTGCTGGCAACCGACTGGGTCAGTGCCATGCCCTCGGCAATTTGACCCCAGCCCAGTTGCCCACCGGCCATATCCGCCATGCGATTGGCCAGCGCTCGGCAAGTGGACTTTGAGCGATCAAAGTCCAGGCGCGCTTGCAGGATTCCGTTGGTAAGCAGGTTGTACAGCCCCGGATCCGCACGTTGAATGATCAACGCGGGCAGTGAGGCAACCGCGCCGGTCGCATTCTGGATCACGTTGCTCATGATCGATTGAAAACCCTTGGTGATGCCATTGAGCTGGTTTTGCAGCGTGGTCTCCAAACTCATATCGCCGCAAATCAAGTTGCTGTTCCAGCCGGCACCGACGCCGATGCTTTTCATATTCGCGGCGCCGCCCATCGACACCGCGCTGCCGCCACCAATGCTGTAGAGCACATCGTCGCCGATCACACTGCCGCTATAGCTGAAGCGAGTGTCGGGCTCGGCTACGGCGCCGTTGATGGACAGGAGGAGGGCGCTGATCCAGAGCGTTAGGTGAGAGGCCTTCATGGCGATTCTCGCGTGAAGTCAGTGCTGCCGAGAAAGGTTTGCCCTTGGCGTTTGCAGCAACTGTAGGGCCGCCATAATGCCCAGGCATAACCGCCATCTTCAGACTGGATAGTAGGAAGATTATTGGGAAACACCGCGCAGCTTGTTGACGGAATGGGCGCGAGTGTCTGCCACTTTCCGGTGCTGCTGTCGCTTTCAAGCAGAGGACCGGGCGGCCAGTAACCGGCATAGGGAAAGGCAATTAATGGCTGATAGACATGCAGCTGTCCCATACGCGTGACGATATCGCCCGCGCGCTGCGCCACCACCGCTGCTGCTTTAAAATCATCCACTTGATGTAAAAAGCCGCCTCGCGGGTAGATCGCGCCCCATAGGTTGAAACCGAGGCGGCTACCCACTTCGCGCAGTCCAGGCATCAATGCTTCGGGAAACACTGCCTCGGGGATGTTGTAGCGCCAGGCGATCGTATCCAGGGTGCTGAGCAGGTAGGGCATCAACGGCTTGCCCGCCCCAGGACAGACGTAGCCAGACTGACCGACAAACTGGTTGAACAACGCACCGGCAGGGTGGCCGATCGCATCAGCGTTTTTGAATTTGCTCAGGTTGTTTTCATGGCCGCTGGCGGTCGTGCCGTCGCCGCCACCTTGCGCGGTTGGATTTGTGAGGCTGAGCGGGCGCAGCTCCAGCCAAGGGTTCTGCCCTGTATTGCTGTAGCTGGACACCACGGCATCGGGGACGTAGTGGCGAACTTTGGGCGAGGTGCGCACCGAGCAACCGAAGGGCGTGCAGCGCAGCCAGTAGCAGAGTCCAACGACGCGGTAGGCCAGGCAGTCTGCTGAAAGCGCAGACGCGGTAATGGTTGCGCTGTTGAGTGCCGATACGCTGAGCGACTGCGTACCGAGCAAAATCGCGACCAGACTTCGACGCAGGCAGGTTTTATGGGTTGAGAAGGTCATTGGTTGAGCCTGAAAAATGGAGCTTTCAGTTCAACAAACGCTGATGCGGCCGGCATGTGGAAAACCGGGATGGCGGGTGCCCGATTTGCCACGGATAGAAGGGCGACGCAGCAAAAAAGCCTGCTGCGCCGCGACGGGAGGGTGTGAGTTTGACTCTGCTTAGAGCAGGCCGTGTTCCGCAAACGAATAGATATCGCTCTGGCCGACAATAAACTGATCCAGCAACTGAATATCCATCTCGGCCAGCAACTGCTTGATCCTCATATGCGATTGCCGATCTGCCGAACTGGGAGTAATCACCCCTGAAGGGTGGTTATGAACCAGGATAATGGCTGAGCAGTTGTGTGCGAATGCGCGCTGCACAATACGCCGGGGATGAACGCTGACGGTATTGATCGTGCCATGGAACAGCGTCTCGAACGCCAGTATCCGGTGAAGGGTATCGAGGAACAGCACGCCAAATACTTCGTGATCCTCGGGGCCGAGTTTCAGCCGGAGAAAGTGGCGAACGTCGTCGGGGGATTCCAGGGTAGGCCCGTGTTGGAATACGTGACGTTCGAGGATGCTGAGGGCCTCTTGAATCAGAAACGCTTCATCTTCGGTGTAGACG
>NZ_VBVZ01000583.1 GCF_005863185.1 Pseudomonas edaphica | reverse complement strand
TCGCGTGGAATGGTTGAAAACCTATCCAAGAGGATTTTGAAATGGCAGAGATTACTGCAGCGTTGGTTAAAGAACTGCGTGAGCGTACCGGCGAAGGCATGATGGATTGCAAAAAGGCCTTGACCAAGGCTGGCGGCGACATCGAAAAAGCCATTGATGACATGCGTGCTTCCGGCGCCATCAAGGCTGCCAAGAAAGCAGGCAACGTTGCTGCTGAAGGCGCTATCGCTCTGGTTGAAGACGGCAAGGCTGCCGTTCTGCTGGAAGTGAACTCCCAGACCGACTTCCTGGCTCTGCAGGACGACTTCAAGGCATTCGTTGCTGCCAGCGTCAAGAAAGCATTCGACGACAAGCTCACTACCGTTGAGCCGTTGATCGAAGCTCAAGAAGCTGATCGCCTGGTACTGGTCGGCAAGGTTGGCGAAAACGTCAACATCCGTCGCCTGGCCCGCATTGAAGGCGTTGTGGTTGGTGGTTACCTGCACGGTAACAAAATCGGCGTCGTGGTTGCCCTGAAAGGCGGCGACGTTGAGCTGGCAAAAGACATCGCTATGCACGTAGCGGCCAGCAACCCGGAATTCCTGCTGCCATCGGAAGTGTCCGCTGACGCAATCGAACGCGAAAAAGCCGTGTTCCTGAGCCTCAACGCTGACAAGATCGCCGGCAAGCCGGAAAACATCGTTGAAAACATGATCAAAGGCCGTATCAGCAAGTTCCTGGCTGAAGCGAGCCTGGTTGAGCAGGCGTTCGTCAAGAACCCTGAAATCAAGGTTGGCGAACTGGCCAAGAAAGCCGGTGCTGAAATCGTTTCCTTCACCTACTACAAAGTAGGCGAGGGCATCGAGAAGCCGGTCGACAACTTCGCTGAAGAAGTTGCTGCCCAGCTGGCTGCCGCCAAGCAATAAGACAGTTTTCAACTGTCGCCGAAAGAGGCTGCCCGCTCACGCGCGCAGCCTCTTTTCAAATGGGAAGGCCAATTTTTATTTGGCTTCCTTTCGGAACTGGCTTACAAAGCCGTGTTCCGATGGCGCTGTGATAGCGTCCAGCTAGAGTGAACGCAAGCCGTAAACGGCTCGCCAAGAATTTTTAAAAAATACGCCGCAGGAGAGATTCGCAATGGCTCAGCAGGGCAGTGGTTATCAGGCTCGCTATAAACGCATTCTACTCAAGCTCAGCGGCGAGGCCCTGATGGGCTCGGAAGAGTTCGGGATCGATCCCAAGGTGCTCGACCGCATGGCGCTCGAAGTCGGCCAACTGGTCGGCATCGGCGTTCAAGTCGGCCTGGTGATTGGCGGCGGTAACCTGTTCCGTGGCGCGGCACTGAGTGCTGCCGGTATGGACCGGGTCACTGGCGACCACATGGGCATGCTGGCCACTGTGATGAACGCCCTGGCCATGCGCGACGCCCTGGAGCGCGCCAATATCTCGGCCATCGTGATGTCGGCTATTTCCATGGTTGGCGTGACTGATCATTATGATCGTCGCAAAGCCATGCGCCACCTGAACGCCAAGGAAGTCGTGATCTTTGCCGCAGGCACGGGTAACCCGTTCTTCACGACCGATTCGGCTGCCTGCCTGCGTGCCATCGAAATCGATGCTGACGTGGTGCTCAAGGCCACCAAGGTAGACGGCGTCTATACTGCCGACCCATTCAAAGACCCGCATGCCGAGAAGTTCGATCATCTGACCTACGATGAAGTGCTGGATCGCAAGCTGGGTGTGATGGACCTGACGGCTATTTGCCTGTGCCGCGACCACAAGATGCCGCTGCGCGTATTTAACATGAACAAGCCCGGCGCCCTGCTGAATATCGTACACGGCGGCGCGGAAGGGACTCTGATCGAGGAAGGCCAACAATGATCAACGAAATCAAGAAAGACGCTCAAGAGCGTATGCAGAAATCCCTGGAGTCTCTGGCCCATGCATTTGGCCAGATTCGTACCGGCAAGGCTCACCCAAGCATCCTGGGTAGTGTGATGGTGCCGTACTACGGCGCAGATACCTCCATCACCCAGGTGGCCAACATCACCGTAAAAGACTCGCGCACCCTGCAAGTCGTGGCTTTTGAGCGCAACATGCTCGGCGCTGTCGACAAAGCCATCCAGAGCGCTGGCTTGAACCTCAACCCGACCAACCTGGGCGAGTTGTTGCTGATCTCCATGCCAGCCCTGACCGAAGAAACCCGTAAGGGCTTCACCAAGCAGGCGCGCAGCGCAGCTGAAGATGCGCGGGTTGCAGTGCGTAATATCCGCCGTGATGCGCTGGGCGACCTGAAGAAACTGGTCAAGGACAAAGAAATCAGCGAAGACGAAGAACGTCGCGCCGTCGCCGATATCGACAAGCTGACCAAAGATGCCGAGGCCCAGATCACCAAGGCTACGGAAGAGAAAGAAAAGGACCTGATGGCCGTATAAGGGGTCAGGACACCTTCATGGAAAAGACCAAGCAGACTGTGCCCTCTGTGGTGCCGCGCCATGTCGCGATCATCATGGACGGGAATAATCGCTGGGCGAAAAAACGCTTTATGCCGGGTGTCGCCGGGCATAAAGCGGGTGTCGATGCAGTGCGCGCGGTGATTGAGGTATGTGCCGAGGCCAAGGTCGAAGTGTTGACCCTGTTTGCCTTCTCCAGTGAGAACTGGCAACGGCCGGCCGAAGAAGTCAGCGCCTTGATGGACCTGTTCTTCAAGGCTTTGCGTCGTGAGGCCAAGCGCCTCAACGACAACAACATCAGCCTGCGTATCATCGGTGACCGTTCGCGGTTTCATCCGGAGCTGCAGGCGGCCATGCGCGAAGCTGAAGCCATCACCGCTGGCAGCAACCGTTTTGTACTGCAGATCGCGGCCAACTATGGCGGCCAGTGGGATATCGCCCAGGCCGCGCAGCGCCTGGCTCGCGAAGTACAGGCCGGGCACCTGCGGCCCGACGACATCACGCCCGAATTGTTGCAAACCTGCCTGGTGACCGGTGACCTGCCGTTGCCGGACCTGTGTATCCGCACCGGTGGCGAGCACCGCATCAGCAACTTCCTGTTGTGGCAGTTGGCCTACACCGAGCTGTACTTCTCCGACCTGTTCTGGCCGGACTTCAAACACGATGCCATGCGTAATGCGCTGGCCGATTTCGCTTCCCGTCAGCGCCGCTTCGGTAAAACGAGCGAGCAGATCGAAGCTGGAGCCCGGGTTTAAATGCTTAAACAACGAATCATCACCGCACTGATCCTGCTGCCGATCGCCTTGTGTGGGTTTTTCCTGCTCGACGGTTCCGGCTTTGCGCTGTTTATCGGCGTGGTCGTGACCCTGGGTGCCTGGGAGTGGGCGCGTCTGGCGGGCTTTAATGCGCAATTGCCACGCGTGGCCTACGCCGCTGTTGTAGCGCTGTTGCTGTTTCTGATGCATACCCTGTCGAGCATCGTGGTGCCTTGGGTATTGGGCGCTGCGGTGCTGTGGTGGGCGCTCGCGACCTTCCTGGTGCTGACCTTTCCGCGCACCAGTGGCCATTGGTCCAGTGTTGCCAGCAAATTGGTGATTGGCTTGTTGATTTTGCTGCCGGCCTGGCAAGGCCTGGTGGAAATCAAGAATGCACCGATGGGCAACTGGCTGATCATGGCGGTGATGGTATTGGTGTGGGGTGCCGATATTGGCGCCTACTTCTCTGGTCGCGCCTTCGGCAAGCGCAAGCTGGCCCCGGCTGTCAGTCCTGGCAAGAGCTGGGAAGGCGTCTACGGCGGCTTGGCGTTGACCTTGCTGATCACGCTCGTAGTGGGTGTTGTGCGCGACTGGTCGGTGAAGGAAATACTCCTGGCCCTGCTGGGTACGGCGG
>NZ_VBVZ01000582.1 GCF_005863185.1 Pseudomonas edaphica | reverse complement strand
GTGTAGGTGCTGTGGTAGATCGGTTTGATGCGGTGGGTGATGCGCTCGACGGTGAACACCCAACCTGGGTAGGGCGCTTGCTGGGCAGTCGCGTGCTGGTGGGCATCGGGCTGATTTCCTATTCGTGGTACCTGTGGCACTGGCCGGTGCTGGTGTTTGGCAAGTACGCGAGTATTTTTGGCCTGCCCTCCTGGGCGCTGGCGGGTCTGTTCGTCTTGAGCCTGGTGCTGGGTTATGTGTCCTGGCGGTTCGTCGAGGGGCCGTTTCGTGAGCGGCGCCTGCTGGCGGGTCGTCGGTCGATTCTGATCGCGGGCGTGGTCGGGCTCGCCGGGCTGGGTCTGATCGGCAAAGGCCTGGTGTGGTCGGATGGGTTTGCATCGCGGCTGTCGCCCCAGGCGTTGCAGTTCGCCCAAGCGTATACCTGGAGCCCCACGCTGATTAAGTGCCTGTCGGATGACAAGAAAGACCCGAACCGCAAACTTTGCCATTTTGGCCCGCAGGCGAGTGCTGCCCGCGCATTGGTCTGGGGCGACAGCCATGCCTCGGCACTCATCCCGGCGTTGAACGACGGCTCGCGCAAGTACGACTTCGGCATCACTCAGGCCGGTTACGCCGGGTGCCTGCCGTTCGACCGCAAAGAAAACACCCCAGGCTGCCGAGCGTTCAACGAGCGTGTCACCCAGTTGTTGAGCAAGGAACAGTTCAGTGATGTGGTGCTGGTAGCCCGCTGGAGCCTTTACGTTTATGGCCAGCGCTCCGGTGACACCGGCGCTTCCCTTCATGACCCGCAAACGGGCAAGTACGACCGCGCCGTCGCTGAACGGCTGTTTGCCGAGGGTGTGAGTGCGCTGGTGCAGCAACTGCGTGCCAGCGGGCACAGGGTGTGGCTGGTCAAGGAGGTACCGCTGCAGGCTTTCAACGTGCCTTACCGGCTCAGCCGCCTGGCGATGCTGGGACGCCCGACCGACCGCGAAGGCTTGCCCCTGGCCGAGCACGTCGAGCGCCAGGCCTATATCAGCAGCGTTTTTGAGCGCATCGCCGCGGCAGACCCCGGTGTGCAACTCATGGACCCCGCGCCCAAGCTGTGCGAGACGAATGGCTGGTGCCGGGTCGAGCGCGATGGCCAGTCGCTGTATACCGATGACAACCACCTCTCGGCCGTAGGCACGCGTTATGTGGAAGGGTTCCTTGAGCCCTTCTTCCACACCATGCGTAATGAGTCCGTTGAGTCGGGTGTGAGTCGCAATGACGTGCAATAAGCTGCCAGCGCTCTTAAGAGCAGGTAGGATGTACGCCTATTTTACGGGTGGCATGGTTAATGAAATTCAAGGATCTTCGGGATTTCGTGCAGCAACTTGAGCAGCGCGGAGAGTTGAAACGTATCCAGGTGCCGGTTTCCCCGGTGCTGGAAATGACTGAGATTTGCGACCGTACCTTGCGCAACAAGGGCCCGGCGCTGCTGTTCGAAAACCCGACCGGCTTTGATATTCCGGTGCTCGGCAACCTGTTCGGCACGCCCGACCGTGTTGCGTTTGGCATGGGCGCCGAGTCGGTCAGCGAGCTGCGCGAGATCGGCAAGTTGCTGGCCTTCCTCAAGGAGCCCGAGCCACCCAAGGGCCTCAAGGACGCCTGGTCGAAGCTGCCGATCTTTCGCAAGATCATTGCCATGGCGCCCAAAGTGGTCAAGGACGCGGTGTGCCAGGAAGTGGTCATCGAAGGCGATGACGTCGACCTGGCCATGTTGCCGGTGCAGACCTGCTGGCCGGGCGATGTCGGCCCGCTGATCACCTGGGGCCTGACCGTCACCAAAGGCCCGAACAAGGATCGCCAGAACCTGGGGATCTACCGTCAGCAAGTGATCGGCCGCAACAAGGTGATCATGCGTTGGCTGAGCCACCGTGGCGGCGCGCTGGACTTCCGTGAGTGGTGCGAAAAGCACCCAGGCAAGCCGTTTCCCGTGTCCGTGGCCCTGGGCGCCGACCCGGCGACCATCCTCGGCGCCGTGACGCCGGTGCCTGACAGCCTGTCCGAATATGCCTTCGCCGGCCTGCTGCGCGGCAACCGCACCGAGCTGGTGAAGTGTCGTGGCAATGACCTGCAAGTGCCGGCCACCGCCGAAATCATCCTCGAAGGCGTGATTCATCCGGGCGAAATGGCCGATGAAGGCCCTTACGGTGACCACACCGGTTACTACAACGAAGTCGACAGCTTCCCGGTGTTCACCGTCGAGCGCATCACCCACCGCATCAAACCGATCTACCACAGCACCTACACCGGCCGTCCGCCGGATGAGCCGGCCATCCTTGGTGTGGCGCTCAACGAAGTGTTCGTGCCGATCCTGCAAAAGCAGTTCCCGGAAATTACCGACTTCTACCTGCCGCCCGAGGGCTGCTCGTACCGCATGGCCATCGTGACCATGAAGAAGTCGTACCCAGGCCATGCCAAGCGGGTAATGCTCGGTGTGTGGTCGTTTTTGCGACAGTTCATGTACACCAAGTTCGTTATCGTCACTGACGACGACATCAATGCCCGGGACTGGAACGACGTGATCTGGGCCATCACCACGCGCATGGACCCCAAGCGCGACACGGTGATGATCGATAACACGCCGATCGACTACCTCGACTTTGCTTCGCCGGTATCGGGCCTGGGCTCGAAGATGGGCCTGGATGCCACCCACAAATGGCCGGGTGAGACCACCCGCGAGTGGGGTCGGGTGATCGTCAAGGATGACGCTGTGACCGCACGTGTTGATGCGATCTGGAAAGAATTGGGAATAGATTGATGCGTGTAACCCTGCAACCTTCCGGCGCCGTACTGGAGCTGGTCCCTGGTGAGCGAATCCTTGAAGGCGCGCGTCGCCTGGGCTACGAATGCCCACAGGCGTGTCGCAATGGCGTGTGCCATGTGTGCGCCGCGCTGCTGGTGGAAGGCCGGGTGCAGCAAGCCGGTGAGGTGCGCGACCATGGTGAGTTCTACACCTGCATCGCCGAGCCGTTGGAAGATTGCATTGTGTTGTGGGATGGCGTGCTGGCGCCGGGAGAGTTGCCGTTGCGCAAGTTGTCGTGCCAATTGAGTGAGTGCGTGGACGTCGGTGGCGATGTATGGCGCGTGCGCTTGCGTGCGCCGGCCGGGAAGGCGGTGCGTTACCACGCCGGGCAATACCTGATGATCGAGCGTGACAACGGCGATAAATCGGCGTTTTCCCTGGCCTCGGCGCCCCATGCCGGGCGCGAGCTGGAACTGCATGTGCTGGTGCGCGAGGACAGTGCGCGCAATTTGATCGAGCAGTTGCAGCGTAACCAGATGGCCCGTGTTGAACTGCCGTTTGGTGATACTCACTTGGCCGAACTGCCGGACGGGCCGCTGGTGTTGATCGCTGCCGGCACCGGCATGGCGCAGATGCACAGCCTGATCGAACATTGCCGCGCCTCGGGCTTCAAGCACCCTGTGCACCTGTATTGGGGCGTACGCCGCCCGGAAGACTTCTACGAAATCGAACACTGGGAGCAATGGCAGCAACTGCCCAACCTGTTCCTGCACAAAGTGGTCAGCGACCTGTGCGGTTGGGAAGGGCGCTGCGGGCTGCTGCATGAGGCCGTGTGTGAAGACATCAGCGACCTCAAGTCCGTGCACGTTTACGCCAGTGGTTCACCGGCGATGATCTACGGCACGCTGGACGCATTGGTCGACGCAGGTATGGATGCACACCAGATGCGCGCCGATGTGTTTGCCTACGCGCCACGCCCTTGAAGCCTTGAGCTGAACCAGTGTGGGAGCTGGCTTGCCTGCGATAGCGGTGTATCAGTTGCAGGTGTGTTAGC
>NZ_VBVZ01000581.1 GCF_005863185.1 Pseudomonas edaphica | reverse complement strand
AGGTGATGCTATCGCAGGCAAGCCAGCTCCCACACAAGCCCGCTCCACAGGAGATTTCCAGTGTCTGATCAGTGCTTGGCAGCCGCCAGAATCAGGGCTTTCATTTCGGCAACCGCGCCTTTGAAACCGACGAACAGCGCATGCGCCACCAGCGCATGGCCGATGTTCAGCTCGTTGATGCCCTTGATCGCGGCCACGGCTTCGACGTTGTGGTAGTGCAAGCCATGGCCGGCGTTGACGATCAGGCCTTCGTTGAGGCCGCACTTGACGCCGTCGATGATGCGCTGCAGTTCCTCAGCCACTTCGGTGGGCGTGGTGGCATCGGCGTAACGGCCAGTGTGCAGTTCGATCGCCGGCGCGCCGACACGACGCGACGCTTCGATCTGGCGCTCGTCGGCGTCGATGAACAGTGACACTTCGCTGCCGATCTTCGACAGGCGCTCCACCGCCGCCTTGATCCGCGCTTCCTGGCCGGCCACGTCGAGGCCGCCTTCGGTGGTGAGTTCCTGGCGGGTTTCCGGCACCAGGCAGATATGCGCCGGGCGGATGCGTTCGGCGAACGCCATCATTTCTTCGGTGACGCCCATCTCGAAGTTCATGCGGGTTTGCAGCACGTCCTTGAGCACCAGTATATCGCGCTCCTGAATGTGGCGACGGTCTTCGCGCAGGTGCACGGTGATGCCGTCGGCGCCCGCTTCTTCGGCGTCCAGCGCGGCCTTGACCGGGTCGGGGTAACGGGTGCCCCGGGCCTGGCGCAGGGTGGCGACGTGGTCGATGTTGACGCCAAGAAGAATGCGATTGCTGGTGGTCACGGAAGCGCTCCTGAAAAGGGAAAGAAACGCTGCACAGCATACACGGGCTTGTCAGGGCTTTCGAAACAACTCGCGACTGACCAGCGGGCGCCCGCCCAAATGCACGGCCAGCGCCTGGCGCATCAGGCGCTTAGCGGCGGACAAGGCACCAGGGGCTGTCCAGTCCGCTTCGCTCATGGCCAACAGCTCGGTGCCCTGGAACAGGCCCGGTTGCAGCAGGTACACGCGCTCAAGGCCGGCGTCGACTTGCAGGCGGTACATACCGTCGGCGGCGATGGGGTCGCCGTGCAGGTCGTTGCTCAGTTCGAAGCCGTAGCCCAAGTCATCGAGCAGGCGCCATTCGAAGGCGCGCAGCAGCGGCTCCAGCGGGCGACCTTCGGCCAGGGCCATAAGCGTGGCGGCATAGTGATCGAAGACGGCGGGGTGCGGGTCTTCGGCGGGCAGCAGGCGGATCAACAGTTCGTTGAGGTAGAGGCCACTGAACAGCGCTTCGCCATTGAGCCAGGCCGAGGTGCCGACGCTTTCCAGGCGGCCGACGTTTTTCAGCTCGCCCTTGCCACGAAACTCTACGTCCAGCGCCACAAACGGCCGTGCCAACGTACCCGCTTTGCCCCGCGCACTGCGCAACACCGCGCGCAAGCGGCCTTGGGGCGTGAGGAAATCCACCAAAGCGCTGGTCTCGCGGTAGGCGCGGCTGTGCAGGACGTAGGCGAGTTGGCTGGGGGGTGGGGTTTGGGACATGCAAGTCTCTTCGCAGAACTTAAGAACAGCGACAAACCAATGTGGGAGCGGGCTTGCCCGCGATGCAGGCACCTCGGTCATTCAGTTGCACCGAGGTGATGCTATCGCAGGCAAGCCAGCTCCCACACAAGCCCGCTCCCACAGAGATACTGCGGGGTGTTACAGGTCGCCGTAGCCCAGGGAACGCAGCGCGCGCTCATCATCGGACCAACCACCTTTAACCTTCACCCACAGGTTAAGCATGATCTTGGAATCAAACAGCAATTCCATATCCTTGCGCGCTTCGGTGCCGATGCGTTTGATGCGCTCGCCCTTGTCGCCAATGATGATTTTCTTCTGGCCGTCACGCTCTACAAGGATCAACGCGTGGATATGCAGGGTTTTGCCCTGCTGCTTGAACTCTTCGATTTCGACGGTGATCTGGTACGGCAGCTCGGCGCCCATCTGGCGCATGATTTTCTCGCGTACCAGTTCGGCGGCCAGGAAACGGCTGCTGCGGTCGGTGATCTGGTCTTCCGGGAAGAAGTGCTCGTTCTCCGGCAGGTGCTCGGCGATCACGCGTTCCAGGGCCTCAAGGTTGTGGCCGTGCTGGGCCGAGATCGGGATGATCTGGGCGTTCGGCAGTTGTTCCTGCAGCCAGCTGAGGTGCGGCATCAGCTCAGCCTTGTCTTCGATACGGTCGGTCTTGTTCAGCGCGACGATCAACGGGCCAGTGACGTACTGCACGCGCTCCAGAACCATTTGGTCTTCGTCGGTCCACTTGGTGCGGTCGACCACGAAGATCACCACGTCGACGTCTTTCAACGCCGCCGAAGCGGTTTTGTTCATGTAGCGGTTCAGCGCCTTCTCGCCACCTTTGTGCATGCCTGGGGTGTCGACGTAGACCGCTTGCACATTGCCTTCGGTCTTGATGCCCAGCATGTTGTGGCGGGTGGTCTGCGGCTTGCGCGAGGTGATCGCCAGCTTCTGGCCGAGGATGTGGTTCAGCAGCGTGGACTTGCCCACGTTCGGGCGGCCGACGATGGCAACATAGCCACAGCGTGTTGCGGTTGAATCAGTCATGGCCATTCTCCACGCCCAGGGCAATCAGTGCTGCAGCGGCCGCTACCTGTTCGGCAATACGACGGCTCACACCCTGACCTCGGCTTTTTTCATTCAATAAGGTGATTTCACATTCCACGAAGAACACGCGGCAATGGGGTTCACCCTGGATATCCACCACTTCGTAACGTGGCAGTTCGCAACCACGCGACTGCAGGTATTCCTGCAGGCGGGTCTTGGGATCTTTGTTGGTGTCGACCAGCGTCAGGCTCTCGATCTCCGACGCCAGCCAGGCGACTACGCGCTCCTTGGCGGTCTCCATGCCTGCATCCAGGTAGATCGCACCGATCAACGCTTCGAGGGCATCGGCCAGGATCGACTCGCGGCGAAAGCCACCGCTTTTCAGCTCGCCGGACCCAAGGCGCAGGTACTCACCCAGGCCGAAACCACGGGCCAGCACGGCCAGGGTCTCGCCTTTTACCAGGCGTGCACGCAGGCGTGACAGCTGGCCCTCGCGCGCTTGCGGGAAACGCTCGAACAGCGCCTCACCGGCGGCAAAGTTGAGGATGGCATCACCGAGGAATTCCAGGCGCTCGTTATTGCGCCCTGCAAAGCTGCGGTGTGTGAGGGCAAGGACCATCAATTCCTGATCCTTGAAGGTGTAGCCGAGCTGGCGCTCGAGACGGCTTAGAGAAACGCTCACGGTTTACCCATTTCTGTTTGGTGGCACCGGCGGCCATCGACGATTGACGCAGTGTTCAAATTCAAATCCTGATTGGTACAGCAAGGAGTTGGGCCAATAATTGTCCCAACCCCAGAAAAGCATTCGGCGCTGTGTTCACAGCGCCGCCTGTATTACTTGATCAGCCCGACCCGCGAGAAGTTCGGCAGGTGGCTGAGCTTGGGTTCCGGCCAGCTCATCCAGACCGCAAAGGCCTTGCCGACAATGTTCTCGTCGGGAACCATGCCCAGCAGGTCCTTGGGGATATTAGGGTCATCCCAATACCGGCTGTCGTTGGAGTTGTCACGGTTGTCGCCCATCATGAAGTAGTGCCCGGCAGGCACTTTCCATTCGGTGTCGGGCGGCGAGCGGTAGCGGCTAATTTCCTTGCGGATCTGGTGCTCTACTGCGCCGAGTTTTTCCTGATACAGCTCAGCGCTGCCCAGGGTGTTCGGCTCGGTGCCGATCAACTTCTCGGCTACCGACTCACCATTGACGAACAGGCGCTTGT
>NZ_VBVZ01000580.1 GCF_005863185.1 Pseudomonas edaphica | reverse complement strand
GTCTACCTGAAAGACCGAGGTGCTTGCATCGCAGGCAAGCCAGCTCCCACAGAGAGCCGGTTCCCACATGGGGTTATTGCGTCAGGCCTTTAGATCAATGCCCGCCGAGGTAGGCGTTGCGCACTTCCTCATTCACCAGCAATTCCTTGCCGGTGCCCGTCAGGCGAATCTCGCCGTTGACCATCACATAGGCCCGGTCCGACAGGCGCAGCGCGTGGTTGGCGTTCTGTTCCACCAGGAAGATAGTCATCCCGGTGGCGGCCAGCTCGCGCAGTGTGGAAAAGATCTGCTTCACCACAATGGGCGCCAGGCCCAGGCTCGGTTCGTCCAGCAACAGCAGTTTGGGCCGGCTCATCAGCGCGCGGGCGATGGCGAGCATTTGCTGCTCACCACCGGACATGGTCATTGCGCGCTGGGTGCGCCGCTCCTTGAGCCGCGGGAACAGCTCGAACATGCGCTGCATGTCTTCCTGCGCATACTTGTCGCCAATCGGGATGGTGCCCATCAGCAGGTTTTCCTCGACGGTCATGTCGGGGAACACCCGCCGCCCTTCCGGCGACTGCGCAATGCCGTTGGAGGCGATGTAGTGGGACGACTTGTGGGTAATGTCGACGCCGTTGTACAGAATTTGCCCGGACTCGGCGCGCGGCTGGCCGAAAATCGACATCAGCAGCGTGGATTTACCCGCGCCGTTGGAGCCGATCAGGCTCACGGTTTCGCCTTCGTTAATGTGCAGCGAGACTTTTTTGAGGGCCTGGATCGGGCCGTAAAACACGTCCAGGTCCTTCATTTCGAGGATAGGTGCACTCATACCAGCTCCTCTTCGTCTGCGCCCAGGTAGGCGGCAATCACTTTCGGGTCGTTGCGGATCGCGTCCGGGCCGCCTTCGGCGATCACGTTGCCGTGGTCGAGCACCACGATGTGGTCGGAAATACTCATCACCATGCCCATGTCGTGTTCGATCAGCACCACTGTCAGGTCGTGTTCGTCGCGCAGCAGGCGAATCATCGCGCTGAGGGCTTCGGTTTCCTGCGGGTTGAGGCCCGCTGCCGGTTCGTCCAGGCAGATGATCTGCGGCCGGGTGCACATGGCGCGGGCGATTTCCAGGCGGCGTTGCTGGCCGTAGGAAAGCTCACCGGCCAGGCGGTTGGCGCAGTCGACCAGGTCCACCACTTCCAGCCAATAGAAGGCGTGGTCGAGGGCATCGCTTTCGGCCTTGCGGTAGCCCTTGGTGTTGAGGATGCCCGCCAGCATGTTGCGGTTGACCCACATGTGCTGGGCCACCAGCAGGTTTTCCAGCACCGACATTTCCTTGAACAGGCGAATGTTCTGGAAGGTCCGCGCCAACCCTGCGCGGTTGACCAGGTGGGTGCCGCCGAACATCTTGTAGTACACGCGGCTGAAGAAGCTTTTTGGCGATACAAAGTCGACGGCCTTGAAGCGTTCGCCGAGCAACTGGATCACGTTGGTCTGCTTGCCACGAATGTTCAGTTCGATCTTGCCGCCGCTGGCTTTGTAGAAGCCGGTGAGGCAGTTGAACACCGTGGTCTTGCCCGCGCCGTTGGGGCCGATCAGGGCGAAGATCGAGTTGCGTTTGACCTTGAGGCTCACATCGCTCAAGGCCTTGATGCCACCGAAGTGCATCATCAGGTGTTCCACTGAGAGGACGACTTCTTTGCTCATGGCGCCACTCCTTTACGTGGGGTCACACCGGTTCGGCTGATGCGGATCAGCCCGCGTGGCCGCCAAATCATCATCACCACCATCAACACGCCAAACAGCAGCACACGGTACTCGGAGAAGCTGCGCAGCAACTCCGGCGCGACGGTCAAGACGAACGCCGCAATCACCACACCGACTGTCGAGCCCATGCCGCCCAACACCACGATGGCCAGGATCAGCGCAGACTCGAAGAAGGTAAACGACGACGGGTTGACGAAGCCCTGATAGCTGGCAAAGAACACCCCGGCCAGCCCCGCAGTCGAGGCCCCGATGGTGAACGCCGAAAGCTTGACCAGTACATGGTTCAGGCCCATGGAACGGCAGGCGATTTCATCTTCGCGCAAGGCTTCCCAGGCGCGGCCCACTGGCATGCGGGTCAGGCGGTGCTTGATGTACAGCACGGCCAGCACCACCAGGAACAGCACGATGTAGATGAACATGAACTTGATGTTGGGGTTGTAATCGATGCCGAAGAACTCGTGGAACGGAATCCCGCCATCCTTGGCCTTGCGCCCGAACTCCAGGCCGAGAAAAGTCGGCGAAGGCACCGGCATACCGTTGGGGCCACCGGTGAACGACAGCCAGTTGTTGAGCACCAGGCGGATGATTTCACCAAAGCCCAGGGTCACGATGGCGAGGTAGTCACCGTGCATTCGCAACACCGGGAACCCGAGTATGCAGCCCGCCAGCGCGGCAGCGATGGCCGCCAGGGGCAACACACTCCAGAAGCCCAGGCCCAGGTATTGATAACCGAGCGCCAGGCCGTAGGCGCCGATGGCGTAGAACGCCACGTAACCCAGGTCGAGCAAACCGGCCAGGCCCACCACGATGTTCAGGCCAAGGCCGAGCAACACGTAGATCAGCCCGAGAATCACCACGGTCAGCAGGTACTTGTTGGCGAAGATCGGGAACACGATCGCGATCACGATCAGTGCCGGGATGATCCAGCGCAGCCGCGATTTGTAGTCCGGCGGCAACACGTGCACGCCGGAGCCACTGCTCTCGAAACCCTGCAGGATCTTCACGCCCTTGGGGGTTTGCAGGAACAGGCTCAAGGCAAAGCGCCCGGCCATCACGATGGCGACCAACGTGGCCACCCGCGCAGGCTCGAGGTTAAAGCTATAGCCGTCGAGGACCACGCCGACGATCGGGCCGAACACGATCAACGAAATCAGCCCGGCAAGGACCGTATCGACCACACTTTTCTTGATATCGATAGATTTGGCAGCAGACATGTTTACACCTTAGCCACGAGTGGGCGACCAAGCAGGCCCTGAGGACGGAAGATCAGAATCACCACCAGCAGGGAGAAGCTGAACACGTCTTTGTAGTCAGAGTTGATCAACCCCGAGAACAGCGACTCGGAGATACCCAGGATGATCCCGCCCAACATCGCCCCAGGCAGGGAGCCGATGCCGCCGAGTACCGCTGCGGTAAATGCCTTGATGCCGATGATGAAGCCGGCATAGAAGTCGAAGGTGCCGTAGTTGAGGGTGATCAGCACGCCGGCCAGGGCGGCCATGGCGGCACCGATGACGAACACGTAGGAGATCACGCGGTCGGTGTTGATGCCCAGGATCGAGGCCATCTTGCGGTCTTGCTGGGTGGCGCGGCACATGCGGCCGAGCTTGGTGTATTTGATGATGTAGGTCAGCAGGCCCATGCCGAGAAACGCGGCCACCAGGATAAACACCTTGGTGTAGGTCAACTGCACGAAGCCCGTGCCGATATCGACGCGCCAGGCGCCGGCCAGCAGGGTTGGAATGCCTTGTTGTTTCGCGCCCTGAGCGATCTGCGCATAGTTTTGCAGGATCAGGGAGATACCGATGGCGCTGATCAGCGGTGCCAGTCGGGTGGAGTTGCGCAGCGGTTTGTAGGCGACACGCTCGATGACCCAACCGTACACGCCGGTGACGACCACGGTGAAGATCAGAGTGCCGAGAATGAGCAGCGGGAAGGATTCGATGCCGAAGTAAGCCAGCAGTGCCAGACTGATCGCCGCGAGGTAAGCGGAAATCATATAAACCTCGCCGTGGGCGAAGTTGATCATGCCAATGATGCCATAGACCATTGTGTAGCCGATGGCGATCAGGCCGTAGACCGACCCGAGGGTCAGGCCGTTGACC
>NZ_VBVZ01000057.1 GCF_005863185.1 Pseudomonas edaphica | reverse complement strand
CCTCCAGAGCGGATATCTCGGCCTCGTAGGCCGCCGTTACCTGGTCGCGCTCATTACCAATCAGGGCTTGGCGCCGTAACAGGTAGTCTGCCTCTGAAATAAGCCCAGACTTTTGCGCCGCGTCCAACTGCTTCTGGTAGTTTTTGTAGTCGGTAGCGATGGCCGCGAGGTTGTTCTTCGCGTCATTGAAGCCGGTCAGATCCACGCTGCCGGCAGCAACCGCGGGGTCTTTGTTCTTGTCCTTAATGTTTTGGATCGTCTTAGCCACATAATCTGGCTGGACGAGCGGACTGTCCGGGTTTGCTTTGCGGAGATTTTCGACGGACCGCTGGTAATCTTTGATCAGCTTGTTGCGTTTCTCTGCATTGGTCAGGTTTGAATCGCTGATTGCCTTGAGCTTCTGCTCGGCATCAATCCCTTCTTGCTGAACACGCACCTGATCCTCTTGGGCTTTGGTTCGCTGACCGCCAACAAAGACCATAAGCTGAAGCTGATACAGTTCCTTCTCAGAAGCCGCGAGTTTCTTTTTGGCGTCCGTGTCATCCGGGTCAGCTTTGAGCACGCTTCGAGCGTAAGCCGCACTTTGGGTAAGTTCAGCGATCCTTTTGGCCGGCCCTTCATCGCGACCAATATTTTTTATCGCGTCGAGGGACTTCTTGGCCTCATCCGTGATGCCTTTCCACGCCCTTTCGATAGTGCCGAGATTCTGAGTGATCTCACCAGCCCTGCCCTTTACGGTGTCGGCGTAAGTGTCGGTCAAGAGCTTCGCTGCACCAATGGTGTCGCCCTGCTCCTTAAGCGCAACAATCTGTGAGTAAACCGAGGCGGTCAGGAAGTGATACTGATCATTCAGAGACTTCGCAGCAGCAACTGGGTCCTCAGCAATCTTTACGAACTCCGCTACCGTCGCATCGACAGACTTCCCCGTCGCTTTCTCCATCGCCAAGGCGGCTTCTGAAATTTCAACGAAGCTCGCACCCGCAATCTTTCCATTGCCTGCCAGCGTCGACAGCACCTCTGCGGCCTGGCCAGTAGTACCGACCGTTGCGCTGATCTGACGCGCCATATCGCTCAGTTGGCCCGCACTCACACCGGCGTAATTGCCTGCGAGGATCAGCGCCTTGTTGTAGTTATCTTGCTCCTCACTGCCTTGATGGTAGGCGTATGCAAGACCGCCTACGGCGGCGGTAGCCAGAGCCAGCGGTGTCAGGATGGCAAGCAAGCCAACAGCCCCTGCACCCGCGCCAGCGCCCAACTGAGCCACGGCGCGAACACCACTACCCCAGTCGCCCGAAGACAATGCATTGCCCAACTGAACAACGTTTTCCTGAGCTTGCCGAGTGCCCAGGCGCAGCTTGTCGAAACCGGTATTGGTTTTTTCGAGCTTTGCGTAATCCTTATCGATATTACTCAGGGCTTTGTTGTAATCCTCCTGGCTCAAGCGCCCAGCATCCAGATGTTTGCCCAGTTGCTCTACCTGGGTATCCAGCTTGGCCAGGGCCGCGCGAGCCGGGTCGATTGCACCCAACAGACTGTTGAGGGCCTTTTGCTCATCCATGGCCGACTTGGCCAAGGCCACCTGCTGCTTGTCGAGCTGAGCCGAGATCTTCGCTGCCTCGGCCTCGCCATAGGCGCCGGTCTTGGTCAGCTTGGCGAGAGCGTCGCGCTGCTTTGCCAGGTCCTGGGTGGTTTTGGCGCTGGTAGACAGCGACTTTTCCAGCGCCTGCATTTCGTTCATCAGCGAAACGGCAGACTGCTCGGCCCGGCCTCCGGCCTTGGCCATATCATCCAGGCTCGTTTTAGCCTGGATTGCATCGGCCGAGTCGATCTTGACGCCGAGTTCTGCAATGTTCATCGACTCACCTTGAATAAGTGCCCGTGGTTACGGGCTGTTTTCCCTTTCCTCCGCCATGACGCGCAGGGCCTCGCCTTCCAGCACCTGCAGGTCCGGGAATATTTCAGCGAGTTTCTTTTTCTTGATGCCGAGGAACCCGGCTACGTCGCGGATGCAGGTGTAGTCGAGACCGATCGCGCCGCCGGCGCCCACTCGCCACTGAGTCGACATCCGGTTGAACAGGAAGAACGCCGGCCAGTTGCAGGGCCATACCTCGGTCACCTCTTCAAGGTCACCCGGGGAAAGCCCAAACAGCCCCATCAGCTCAGCAGGTGCCGCCGGCGCGTAGAGTGCGCGGGCGGCGTCTGTCAGTTTCCCAGGCGGGCCTGGCTGAATGCGTTCTGGTAGGCGTTCACAACTGCCTCAGCAGCGCCCTGACAGGACTTCACTAATGCCAGGATGCTCTTATCGTCGAACTTGTCATCGAAGCCCCAGCCGACCACCAGGTCCTTGATCTGCTGCGCTTGCTGCTCAGTGTCAGCGGCTACGATTTCGGAAAGCGTAGGCTTATCGCCGAGGGCGGCCTGTGCCTCGTCACGCTTCAGGGTCCATTCATCGAACAAGGCGGCAAGCCCTGGACGATCCCGATACTTGAAGGTGAACTCGATCTTCTCGGGCTCGCCCCCAACGATAGGGATCGACACGAAGGCCTTGAACGTCGGGTTCTGGGCGATTCTGATCTTTGCCATGGGTTATGCCACCGCAGTCAGGTAACGGGTCGGTTCGCCCTGCAGCGCCAGGTTCACGGTCCGGGTCAGCAAGTTGCTGCGAGACACAGTCGGCTGGTTGGAGAACGATGTGAAGGCGCCGTAGAACAGCGTGTCGTTACCTGGCAGGTTCAGGCGCGCGGCCTGAATAGTCTGGCTGGCATCCGCTGCACGCAGGATGGCGTTGAACGCCTGGCCAGGGTCATCTGCAATGGTCAGCGCCAAGCTCGCGGCAGCCTTGTCGGTTGGCATCTGGCGGCCCTGCTTGTCTTCCAGGAACACCACGTCCAGATAGTTCTGGGTGCCGCCGGCGAAAGCCACGTCAGTGATTTGCGGAATCTGCACCCAGGTCAGCACCTTCTTCAGCGAGCCGATGCCGGAGCCGGCCGGGTAGACCTGCACGTCGGTAGTGTCGACCCCTTCGAGGGTGATGGCGGTGGCAGTGGCGGCCTTCACACGCACCACCCGATTGCCCAGGCGAGTCCAGCCGGATGTGACGATCACGATGTCGCCAGCCGAGAGCGTGCCGCCAGTTACAGTGGCCACGGCTTCAGCCGCGTTGCTCAGCGCCGAAAACGGGATGTCCGGGCCATAGGTCGCACCGTGCTGGAAGGTGCCGCCGTCCGGAATTTTGTAGCCCATGGGTATTTCCTCTTTGCTGATATGAAAAAACCCGCTCAATGGCGGGTTCGTGGGTTTGCCCAATGGGCGGGATCAGTTCGTGTCGGCTCGGTACAAGAACGAGACCGGGACGGTGTAGGTGGAGTCGCCGGTGATACCGGGGCCCTGGTCGACTGGCGACATGGTCACCACGGTGACAGCGCTCTTCGTGTCCCTGGCGTATAGCGGGAACAGATCGGTCAGTCCAGCCGCTATAGGGTTCGTCTTGGCCTTGCCGGTGCCCGCCGGCGCGATGATGCTGACCTGGAAAACACCGGTGAACAGCCGGTGGTCACCGCCGAGCGTGTTGCTTGCGGTGTCACCCGGGATAGTGAAGGCTCGCAGGTAGGTCTCGCCCGCCGCCGGCGTGTAGGCCGTATTCTCGAAAACGATCTTAAGCTTCTCCGACCTGGCAGCGTTCCAGGCGATGAGCTTTGCCTCGTAGATCGAGGCGATGATTGCGTGACTCATACCTGGTTGTTCCTGATGGCCTCCAGCACGATCTGCTGGAAGCGAGCCACGGTTACCCGGACCATGCCGCCGGGGGCCTGGGTTGAGTGGCCGAACTCCAGCGGGATCGCGTAGGGCAAGTTATTGATGATGTAGGCCATCTGGCCGGCGGTGAAATCGCTCATCGCGGCCACCAGTGCGGCAGTGGTTTCGGCGCCGCTCGGGTCTATCTCGTCAAAGGTGACGTTCTCGACCACGCCGAGCGATACGTGCCAGTTCGCACGGAACCGGCCGCCGACGTAGCCCTCGGGCGCTTTTACGTCCATGCCGTCGTTGAGCTTACGGCCCTTCTTCAGCCGCCCGCCCTTCGTGAGGTTCGCCGGATCACTGCGCAGCGCGCTGTTGTGATCGTCGACGGCCTTGTTGTACTCGGTCGCTACAGCGTTCTGCGCCCAGATCTCCGGGTTACCCACAGGAGACATGCGAATCATGCTGCTGCCGACCTCGATGATGATCTCGCGCACACTGGCGTCGATGGCTTCACCGGTCTGGGCGGCGAACTCTGCCAGGCTCAGGGCGAAGCTTCCGGATTGAGTCGCCATGTCACTTCCTCAGCTGCGCCGTCCACGTTGCATCAGCCGGATCGGCGGATACGTTCATAACCCTCAGCCCATTGACGATATCGCCAATGGCCGGGGCAGCCGGTACCACCGTCGGAACACCGGCCTCCGACACGAAAAGCTCGTTTTGCAGCACCAGCAGCTTTTTGTCGGTCGTCTGGATGAGGGAGCCGTCTATCTCCTTGGACAGGTAGCTGCCCAGGGCACCCCGCCCCACGTACGTAAGCGTGGTCTCGGGCGTTTCACCGCCCAAGTCAGGGTCATACTCGCCCGCAACTTTGCGCACGCCTGTCACCGGCTTTACCGCGTCAGCCAGCCCATCAGGATCATCGAACGACTCGGCCAATTCAGCCTGGATCTCTTCGCGCATGCCCATGATCAGATCCTTTTCAGCATCATCACGCCGGAGCGCTTAATCCAAGGCGCCAGCAGCGCCAGGGCGAAGTTGACGCCCGCCGACTGATCGGTAGAGCCTGCCACGTAGGTTTTGCTCACCGATGTGCCGGACTGAGCCGAGACCGTCTTGCTCTGCACTTCTTTCTGCGTGGACGTGTATAGCTTGCCCGCCGCCGCCTCTTTGGCGACCTGGGCGCCGGCTGTTTTGATCTCGGTCGGGACCGGATCGGGAACAACCCGCTTAATCTTGGCCGTGAGCCAGGCGTTGGCCATGGCCACAGCAAGGACCGGATCACCGGTGCCCGCCCAGTCAGGACCGAGCTGGGCGTCAACATCGGCAACGGTGATGAAGTCGGTCATGTGCTTGTCCTTATTCCGCTGGCACCAGGGCCTGCAGGTCTTCTTTCTTGGCGGTCGGTTCGAAGGCGATGCCCTTCTCTGTCAGCCATTCTTTCAGCTCGGGGACCTTCATTTTCAGAGGGTCGGTTTCAGGGGCTTCCTGCTCCTTGCCGTCGGAAACCTTGATTCCCGCCGCTTGGTAGGCATCGAAGATATCCGGGGCATCGCCCTCGACGACGACCTCGGTGGCGGAGCCGATGACACCGAAGAATTCGCTCAGCAGGCGGTAGCACACGCCGCGCTCTTTGCCAGGCTTGTCCGTGTAGATCACTTTCATAAGTCACCTCAAAAGCATCCCGGCGCCATACGGGCGCCAGGCTGTGTGGGCCGAATTACGGCGTGGTGGTACCGCTGATCACAGCGGCGAACGGAACCTGCTTGCGGCTGAAGACGCGCTGCCAGTTCGCAGCAGCTGCGTACTGAGTCGCGGTGGGGCTGAGGTTCTGAGCCTCGGAACCCTTCCAGCTGAAGCCAGCAGGCTGGAGGATGTAAGTCTTCCGCTCCCACAACACTTCGGCACCACCACCGTTACCGCCACCAGGCTTACGCTCCAGCTCTACCGGCACCTTCGGCGTGCCCTCGCCGTAGCCGAAAGCTCCCTGGCCGAAGAACACGGACAGATACTTGCCCGCGCCGTAGACCAGAGCATCGTCCATGAACACTGGCTTGCCGAGGTAGGTGGCCAGGATGATCTTGCCGTCGGAGTCGCGCAGGTACTCAATGAGGTCCTGCTTGACCATCTGGTTCATCACCACCGAGTGCACGCCGATCGCGCCGAACTGGTCAGCGGCATCGCCGGCGGTGAACGCAGCATCCTGGAAGGCGTTGGCACTGATGGTCGCGCCCGCGTCGATGACCATGTCACCGCCGTTGTTAGCGATGTTCGAGGCGATGATGCCGCGAGCCGCGCCCAGGGTGTAACGCTGCCACTGGCGAGTCCAGTAGGTGCCGAAGCGGTTACGAATCTGCTGCTGAGGCTCGGTGTTAGCGAGTTCGGCAGTCAGGTCCGTTACGCCGTAGCCTTTGTTCAGGTACAGAACCCGGGCACGCATGCTGTCCTGGGTGACCTTGCCGACTTCGCCCTGATCGTTCGGGTCATCGTTGCTGATATTCGGGGCTTCATCAGCGTTGAGGTCCTGCCAGTAGCTGATCTCCGCAGTGCCCTGGCTGCCGGAGGCGATCGCGTCGAGCACAGGAGAGCGAGTCACGATGCCCGACTCATATACAGCTGTCTTTTCCGGGCTGTTAACCGGTGCCAGGGAGGCGTAGTAGTCGCCGACGAAGATGTCGGTCAGTTGGGTAGTTGCCATGGATTAGGTTCCTTTGGTGGCCTGGATTTTCTTGAAGAGCTCGGGGTTGTCACGGGCGATCGCAGCGCGTTCGGTTTCCGTGTACTCACCCCACTTTTTCGTGGCCTTGCCACCTTGATCGCCGGTCTGCCCGGCACCCTGAGCCCTTGGCCACAGGTGTGTTGCTGTTTCACGCAGGGATTCCGCCCATTCGAGCGGCGACAGCGGGGTTTTCCCGTCCTTCCCGTAAACGACCTCGCCGTCACGGTCAGTAGCGATCGCCTCGCCGTCCTCACTGAGTTTGAAAGTGCCCCGGGCGCGCAGGATGATGTCCTCGGCGGCCTCTGGGAGCGCGCCGGCCTTGATGGCAGCGGCGCGGATGGAATCGGCCAGCACCTTGTCGCTGTACTTGGCAGCGAATTGCTCGGCCTTGTCGGCACGGGCTTTCTCGGCGGCCAGCTTGGTGTCGTAGTCGGTGCGAAGGCGCTCGGTGCGGCGGGTGATGACCTCGTCCAGCTTGCCCTCGGCAATCAGCTTGGTCTCTTCATCCTGTCCAACCTTGGTCAGCAACCCCTTCACGGCTGCGATGTCCAGGCCTTCGAACTGAGTTTTGAAGCCGTCCAGCTCGGTTTTGGTGGTCCGGAGCGAGCCAAGCAGCTCGGTGTTTTTGTTCTTGAGGCCCAGGGTTGCAGCCTCAACAGCTGCAGCAATGGCGGTCTGAACTGCCGGGTCTTCAAGATCAATCTGATTTTCGTCTGCCACTTGGTGCACCCCTTGGGTTTGGTCGGCCCGCTTTGCAGGCATAAAAAAACCCCGGCATGGCCGAGGCTTGGAATTTGCTAATGTTCTATCCCGATGGATAAACACTCACTAATCAAGGATCAAAAATGAGCGAAGGAAAATTCACTCTATCCCAGGAAGACTTCGCCAGATGCTTCATTAATGGCTGGATTGTCGACGGTCGTGACGGGGGCCTTATCGTCGGAAGACGGCATCTGGAGGGGCACATCCTTATGTTCCAGCCAGCAGGGGAGCTTGGTGAGTTCGAGCAGTTCGGCTTCGTTGAGGGCGGCGAGTACTTGATGAGCAAAGACGCTACTGAACTCCATTTCGACCGACTGCTAGAAATCAACTCCGATAAAGCGCCCTGTGATACGGAAATTGTGTACTCCGCCGATAGTCAAATCATCAACACCAGGGCTGAACCACACGATAAGTTTCTCATCGTACATAGTCAGTTCATCATCAACAGAGAGGCGACGAAGCGTCACTTCAAGGAGTTGCAGGAACTAAATCAACCGAATCGATACTATCGTGGGCGGGTCCTCACCGACGAAACGATTGAGCTCATTACAACTCCCGGCTTCGTACAATACTGAGTCCGCGCATCACCAGGTAGTCAGCGAACTGCGTCCTGCTCGGCGCGTATGGCGGCGGCCGCATTCGAAATCCTGGCGTATCGCGGTTGAGCCGCGTGCGGCGGCCGTTGGGCTCAGTGCAATGCGTTGGCTCCTCGATCTGGAAGCCCTGCTCGACAGCGTATAGCTCGGCGGCCAGCCGTACCTGACCCCACTCAAGCTCAAAGGGCACGAACGTCTCGGACAGCGTCTGGTATTCGATCTTGCAGTCACGCCGGGGCCAGGCCATTGCCTGTTCAGGCTTGGCCTTGCGCCCTTTCCACTGGCGACCGTTGATGTCGGCCGCAGCGCGCAGCAGCAGTTTGACCTGGTCAGCCTCAGCTTCAGGTATCCGGAACCCGTAGTAGTCGCGGTAGAAAGTCAGCTTCTCCAGCGGCACGAAGCTATTCGCGCCTGGTGCGCCCTGCCCGTCCTCAACGATGATCTGCATGTGCTATCTCAACCTGGTTGAGCGCCGAGTGTAACGCCTGCTCGGGTGAACATGTCAGGCTCTGCTTCCTTCAACTGCGCCAGCGTCAGCGGCTTGAACGACTTGTCGAGCTGCAGCTTGGCGAACTTCTCCGGCGTCAGGCCGCCATCGCGGAACAACTTACCCCGGACCGGCCCGAGGGCATGATCCTGGAAGCTCGCCGGTTGCGTTGCCAGCCACTGGTAATAATTCAGGCCTGCGTCGACCTGGGCCCCGCCGTTATCTCCCACCGAGGCGCGCGTGGCGTCCTTGGCGAACATCTCCGAAAGCCTGGTGGTCGGCACCGTGGTTGACCGGCAGTTGATGTGCGCCGGCGGCAGCGGACCTTTACCCAGGTCGAAGCGCATCCCGTCCAGGCCCTTGCACTGCTGCGAGGTCTTGCGATCGAGCGTCGATACCCAGCGATAGCCCAGCACCACGTCGCTGTTGGCCTTAAGCGTCTCCATCCGCGCCGTGGTGGCCACATGCTGGATTGCGGTCTGCACCACGGCGGCAGCGTTGCGGTTGCTCACCGCCAGGACGCCATCCGTGAAGTTCTGCGCCGCGGTGCCGCGAATCGCCTGGATGATCTGAGCGTTGGTCTGGCCCTGGCCGAAGCCGAGCCGGATGGTGTTCGTGACGCGCATCGTCTCCGTGCGCGTCCAGCCGTTGACGAAGCTCTTCAGCAGTTTTCCGCCGTCGATACCCTTCACCTGCAGCGGATAGGAGAACACCGCCGCGCGGATCACCGTATTGGTCGGCACCACAGCGTCGATGGAGAGCGCATTGCTCAGGCTTTTGGCCTCAAAGCTCGACTCATACAGCGCGATGTCGACCAGATCGGCCTGAACCAGGTCACCGTAGGCCTTGTAAATCTCCAGCAGCTTGCCGTCCACCCGGGCCAGGAACTGCTCAAGGCGGTCCCGGCTGTAGGTGGTCAGCTCCTTGCGGGTGAGCTGCTCCCGCACCAGCTTGTCGATCTGGCGCAGGTACTTCTCGAACTTCTTGACCTCGCCCGCCTTAAGTCGCTCCAGCATTACCGAGTGGCGGGTCGTCTGTTCCAGCAGTTGGCTGTCGGCCTGCACCAGGTTTGTCGATGGCATCGTCTTTGTCCAAGTTGATGCCGGCCGACTCGCGCTCGTCGCTGATCAGGTCGGCTTCGTCTTCGTATGGGCGGTCCGGCAGCTTGCCGGTGGTGAGGTACTGCCAGTAGGTGTCGGCGCTGATCGTGCCGGCCATCACGCCCTTGAGCAGTTCGGCGAGAACCTGGGCATCAACCACAGGGGTGACGAACTCAGGGTTCACCTTGAACTTGACCTGCTTGGGGTCGTAGCCCTTCCACTCAGCGGCGTATCGCAAGCCCTGCTCCACCGCCTCTGCCACAGTGATGACGATGCTGTGCAACGTGGCGTGCTGGTCGTTCTGGCGCGTCTTCCGGGCCTCGCCCGACTCAGTGCCAGCCACGTCCATGACCTTGGCGCCTGCCTCAAGCGCGGCGTTCTTCTGGTCATCCATGGCTTTGCGGTTGGCTTCAATGCCGGTGCCCTTGAATTCAAGGTATTCAGCCTTTCCGTTCGGCCCAAGATCCCATGCAGCGGATGGGCCGGTTACGCTCAACTCCACCGCCTCATCCAAGCCCGACACCCACGGCTGCGGATGACTGGTCTGATGCAGAGAACTGAAATAGTCAGCGCTGATCTGATAGGACTTCAACGCGGCCCGCGCCATGGTGAGCAGTGGCACCTCGTCTACGTCCGGTGAGTTGTCGGTCGAGCCGCAGTAGATGACGGGCAAATAGGCCAGGCCTTTGACGAGACGGTTGTCGGCACCGGTGGTGCCCAGCGGGCGTTCGTCTTCGATCAGCTCGCCAGCCTCGTTGCGCACGGCCGTGTAGCAGACCTCGCCCAGCATGAAGAACTCACGGAACACCGTGTCGCAGTCATGGCTGTATCGATCGCCGCCCTTCTTGCGGAACTCGCGGAACACAGAAAGCACCAGGTCCTGCCGGCCGCCTTGATCATCGGTGTCCCAGTTGATGGCGTTGCGTGTGGCGTACGTCGAGAAGTACGGCTCGCCGCGGTCATCGATGTTCACCACTAGCGGCACCCGGCCGTGGGAAATGGCCTGGCGCACCATGCGAAAGAACAACTGCTTCAGGCCGAAGCCGTCGGCTGTCGCGTTATCCTCCAGCCCTTTCAGGCCGGTGGGCAGCTCGATCTCCGGAATCAGCCGCGAGACAAGCCCCATCATCGACCGAAGCGAATCACGCACCCAGTGTTCGTACTGAGCCCGGTTCGTGTAGTTCTCGTAGAGGTACTTGTTGCCCGCGCCATCCAGCTTTTCAGCCTCAACCATACCGCTCGACTTGGGCAGATTGCGCTCGTTACGCTTTACGGCGCACTCACCCTCGAGCGCGTCGTCCATCATCTCCCACTCGGCGATATGCGCGTCGTAGTCGGGGTTTGTCGATTGCACTGGCATCAGGCCAAGCCTCCAATTCGGCGTGTTCCGCCTGTGCGTTTGATGCACGGCCACTCAACGTCGATGCAATAGCCGATCGCCGTGGTGATGTGCTGGTAGTCGTTTTTCTGGTCTTCCTGGAAGGTCGACCCCATCTGAAGCTGGACCGTACTCAACCCCTTGTGGCACCAGGGAGCGGTGGCCGGGTTAATGAATAGGCTGGTTTCGCCTGAGGCGGTCAGAATCTTCGCCCGGACGGCGTTCTGCCGGTCCTTGATGGACGGGTGCGCCGGCTTGACCTTGCGCGTGTACGTCCAGCCATTGGCCTTCAGCACGCCCTCGATGTCGGTGTAGTCGGATGCGTGTCCGTGCTTCTCGCCTGCCTTGCCCGCGGGGTCGCCGTAGATCAGGACGTGCTTGTTTTTGTGATCCTTGAACTTGTCCACGAACTCCGCAGCCGACTGCTTCGAAACGGCGCTGATCAGCACGATCTCATCCAGCAGATAAAGGTCTTTGCCATCGTTGCGCCGGACACCGATCGCAGATGACAGAGGCGTAAAGTTCTGGTCGTGCATCCACATCAGTTGCTCATGCGGCTCAATGGCCGCGTTCGTGGTGTTCGCCTTGCTGTAGTCCTCGTAAATCCGGCCAGACGCCGTTTCGAACGATGCTTCAAATTCCTGCTTGAACTGCTTGGCCGACATGGCCCGCTTCATTGCGTCCATTACGTCAGCAGGAAGAATCTCGGCGGACTTCCAATGGAACACCCGGAAGTTGGGGTCATTGCCCGACTCCGCCTGCATGCACAGGTCGTAGTAGTGGTTCAAGCCGTCAGGTACGCCGAGCAACCAGCACCAGGCCCGGTAATCCGGCATGGTTGGGTTGACGGTGTTCAGCGCCGGGAGAATGTTTGCCTCCCAGGCGTCCGGCTTAATGTCGGCGAATTCGTCAATTCCCCCGCCAGTCCACGGGATACCCTCAATCCGCTGCGGCTTGTCCAGGCCGATGACGTGAATCTCGCTACCGTTGTCCAAGTAGATGATCAGGTCGGACTCGGACGGCCGGCGACTGTGCATGCAGCAGAGCGTGAAAGCCTTGAGGTCATCCCAGAAGATTTTCTTCGCCTGGGCATGCGTTGGCGCTGCCGCGAAATACATGCCGGTGTACGCCGATGCCTGCTTCACCACGAAGCGCTTGAAACGCTCAGTCTTGCCGCTACGACGACCAGCAGGCACCAACGGGAAGCGAATGCCTTCAGACACAGCGGCCACCAAGGCGAGCTGCACCGGGTGATCCTTGAGCGGGTACCAACGAGACAACTGACGATCCAGCATCAGGTTGCCAGTGTTAGCGATCATGACGGCAGCCTCGCGATCAAATCGGCCAGCAGCTGGGCATTGGAGTTGCCACCACCCTTCTCTATCAGCTTGAGCTCGGCCTTACGCTTCTCGATCTCAAGCCGTTTGATTTCTTCATCCAGCGACTTGTCAGGCTCAACGCGTCGATTAACGTAGACGTCTCCCGTCTCCTTAGCGGCCTGCTCCAACAGCTGAGCCGTTAACGCCATATTCTTTGAGTTCTCAGCCTTCTCCGCCATACGCCCAAGCGTTCGCAGCCGATGGGCTCGATTGGCTATAGGAATCTCGGCAGTTTCTTCACGGAACCGCTTGCGAGTGTCTTCGAATAGGGTGCGCCACTTGGCTGCCAGATTGGCTCCGGCGCGCTTTGTTGGGTCGTGCTGCTCAACCTGCTGACGGGTCACATCGATGTTGAATTCATGCTTAACGTTTTGTGAGACGAGCGTGGGAGTGTCGAAACACGCCAAAGCCTGAACGATGAAGGCTTTCACATCGTTTTTCAGGGCTGCCATAGATTGGGTTCCGTCTCATGCCTGTCTCACATTCAGGCCAGCTTGAGCAGACAGGTTCCGCAAGCCCTCGATATATTCAGTTTCCCCACCTCAGCAGGACTGTTTGCAGCATCCACCAGCACCTGAACGTCAGGGCTCGCACCATAGCGGCGGACCACACCAACGAACTCCTCGACATCGTGACCACGCATCTCCAGCTTCGGCGCCCCTTCCTTGTTGAAGGCCGGTTGACCGTAGTTATCGTTGGCGTGGGCGATGTGATAAAGCTCATGCTCTACCAGGGCGCAGAAGTCGGTGTCGCTGCACTCGGCGCAGTAGTCAGCAGCCAGCGTGATGATGAAGGCCGGCACATCACCGAACCAATCACGCATCTGTTGCTCCATCCGGGCTTTCTGCCAACCGCCGGCGCGGAACGCTACCTGTTCGGCCTGACCCAGGACTGTCCGACCCTGCTTGGCGAAGCTCGACGACGCCCACATGATCCGGATGTCTGCATCTAGGAGGTGGGCATGGTCTTCGTTGTGAATGCTGCCGGTGTCGGCAAGGATCTCGGTCTGGAGCCATTCCCACACTTCGGGAGCAGGAATCAGGCGGATACCGAAGTCAGAGAGGTCGGAGAGCTCAAGCAGTGATGCTGGAGGTGCTGGCCTGATCATTTCTATCTTCCAAATACTTGAAAGCTGCACGTAACTTGAAGGCACTGCCCAATGTGGTATTCATGATGTCCAAATTATGGAAAGAGCAATTGTATGGAACTCAAGACCGCGCAAATCGACTTTCGGCCTTACCAGAAACCTCTCCAGGTGCGGACCATTACAGCGGCGTTCGCATTTAGCGAACATTGCGGGGCGCTGGATCTAAGCACTGATACCTATCGCGCAAGCAATCAGGGTTTCAGTTGGCTTGGCGTGCAAACCGAGCCATTCGACGGATGGCTCGATACGTCATCCATTGATTTTTGCTTTCCCGATGAAAAATACGGCGATTACACCGTATATCTAGGCGACGACATTACTCAGAACGGCGAATGGCTATGGTTCCCAGTAACTCGAACTCCTGGAATAAGTTCAGACCAAGGCTGAGCCTGACTCCACTCAGGTCACCATCTGGTGTGTCTGTGCATGTGCGTGGCCTTGGAGCAGGCTGACGATCAGACCTTGGGGGAGTCCGGCAGTCTTGGCGGCGTCCACGGCATCAGCAATGGCCTTGTCGAGAGCGCTTACCGCAAGGTTGATGTCCGGACTCATCGGGAGCGCATGGCGCAGGCGGGTTACGCTACTCATTGAATACCGGCCCCTCACCCATACGGAATGTTTTGTTGGCGCCGATGTAGCCGCCGCAATAGATCACCTTGATCTCACCCCACACTGGGTGGAAGTCTACATGCTCGCCGTCGGAGGACTTGAGCGGAGCATCTAGGACAACGGCGATGCCGGCCTTGGTGTCGCAGTACCTGACGCCGTCAACGCGCTGGCCGTCGATGATCACTTCCCGCCGGCCACGGCCATCATCCCAGTAGTGGACGTGCTCGCCTGATTGGTCGCTCATGCCCTACTCCTTTCTCGCGCCACGATTTGGCGCATTCGAAAACGTGGCGCGAATTACTTGCCTCGGCGCTCGACACCGCCAGGTGCCTTGTCACAGCTCATGCAGTGCTCGCAGTTCAGCGTCCTGCACAGCCAGGCCTTCACCCGCTGCCAGTACGTGACCATGAAGATGTGGCGGGCACCAGCCAGGGCCAGGGACACATGCAACGTCAAGCCGGCACTGGTCGGGCCGAAGAAGATGTTTTGGCTTCGCGCCATAACGACGAAGCCGCTAATGGCGATGGCCGAGTAGATCAGCTTCCCGAGTATGCCGTCCCTCACCTTCCCGCTCAGTACGCACCATGCTGCCCACAACGCGATAAGGCCGCAGGCGATGGAGTTGATCAGTTCAAGATTCATGGTGGATTGCCTCCCCCGAACCGCTGGCGAATAAGCGCCCAGAGGTCAGCGGATTTGATGGCTCGATTGATGGCCGCCAGGAGCGAGCCGCCGAATGCCCCCAACAGGAAGCCGATACCGGCGACGATCTTCGGCTCGGTGACGCCGAGGTAGGTGCTGACCATGCTCGTCAGATAGATCGAGCAGGCCATGCCGGTGATCAGGAAGATCATCCAGGCACGCCAGTCGTTCAAGTCGTCCTTGTGCCACCAGCTGGCGATCACAGCCCCAACGAGGCCCGCGATCAGTAATTCAAACCTGTCGATCTTGTCGAGCAGGCGCTGTAGGTACTCCATGCGCTCGACTCCGTGGGGCATGTTTGAAATAGGTCAGCCGCCGGCGGCACTCCCTGCTCAGTGCGAAGGGTGTGGCGGGGCCGAAAACGAAAAGGGCCCGATCAATGTCAAGGCCCTGAATAGACTCTAAAAAAATAAAACAAAAGTGTTGTATTAAAACAAATATGTTGTAGAGTGGACTCATCCCAACAACGAGGCGAGGTGATGAAGTTCAGCGAGTTCAGGCGATGGTTGAAGGCCCAAGGGGTGACCTTCGAAGCAGGCAAAGGAAGCCACTTCAAAGTCATCGCCCCAAACGGCAACAGGAGCACCTTCGCGGATCACGGTAGTAAGGAAATGCCAGAACCGACCCGCAAGGCGATCATTAAGCAACTGGGGCTCTGAGAGCCCCTTCACCACATCTGAACACTGAGCATCACCTCCGAGGAGTGACCATGTACGACTATGCAATCCGCTTCGAACAAGACGACAACCCAGGGCTTGCCGTGTTCTGCCGTGATCTGCCGCAATTTCACAGCTACGGCGATGACGAAGAGCACGCATTGCGCGAAGCGGTGGATGGTATCGAGACTACCTTGTCCATCTACGTTGATGAGCGCAAAGCCATTCCAGAAGCTACACCGCCGCAGGGAGACGAGCGCGTTGTTCACTTGCCAGCCGTGACTGTGGCCAAAATCGCTCTATGGAACGCGATGATGGAACGCGATATGCGGAAAGCTGACTTGCGCCGATTGCTGGGCGTTGCTCAGGTACAAGGCGATCGCCTGGTTGATTTCCTTCACACATCGAAAATGGAACAGCTTGAGAATGCCCTTGCTGTTCTCGGCAAAAGACTTTCAATTTCGGTAGAGGCTGCGTGATCTATGGACGGACTGCAAAAACTTCAAATAATCGTGGGCGCAGCTACCGTTATTGGGGTAGTGATCGCTCTCGCCAACTCGCCTGATCATGGAAGGCGTCGCCTATTAGGGTGGGCAAAGGTGGCAATGGTACTTGCCTTGTTGGTATTCAACTTGTGGAGCATTTCAGATTTTCTGTCAGCAACCACCGCTCCTTCACGATGGGAAATTTTCGGTCTTTCCATATCTATCATTGGCGTGATGATCATGGGCAGCTTGCTGATATGGGAATATGTCGAGTACAAGTTCTCGAAAAAAGTTAGCAACCAGCCATCTTGAGGTTGAACTTAGCCAATAAAAAACCCGGCGCTTAGCCGGGTTCAGGGTTTCGTGTGCGTTTCGCGTTACTTGTGCACTATGGGAAAAGTACGCGCAAAACCCCGTCATGTCAATATAATTATGCCGCTTTTTGATCTTTTTCCGAGTGGATCACCTGCCATATAGGTTGTTGAGCCTGAATATCCACTTCCTTTATCACTTCTTTCAGGGATTCCCACAGGTCGAGCCAGTCGCGCGTCCAGTTCTTCGGGTCGATAGTGACACCGAAGAATGTCAGCATCTCAGCGGCAACACGGGCCGGCCCCCACTCTGCCGATCCGGCGACCTCCCCCTTGTACGATTGCAGGGCCAGGGTAACCAGGTACTGCGCCTTCACGCGCTTGGCCGATGTCAGGTCAGGCAGCGCAGCTTTGGCGGTGATCAGCAGCACCGCGTTCAACAGATGCTTCATGTTCATAGCCGGGTGGTACAGGTAGTGCCCGAACTGCTGCACCTGGAACGGCAAGGTGTCGATGGCGCGCAGTACCTTGCCGATGGTTGCCAGATGCGCGGCGCGGGCGGTGGAGCGGCCGGCGGGCGTACCGCGCGTCTCGCTAATGCTGATCTTCTGGCGCACAACCTGAATGCGCTCTTCCTTGTCGTCCCCCAGCGCAGCGAACACGGCCTCGGCGCGGCGCATGCGCTGCCCCTTCTTGATCGGTGCCGACTGCGCCTTGTCGATGGCTACAGCGCTGATCGACGCGTTCGATTCGTGCTGTGCTTCGGTCCATACCTGTCTTGCGTTGATCAGCTTCATGCGGCTTCCTTTTTTTTCAATTCTCTGGTCATTGCGCGGTATTTGGCGGTGATGGCTTTCAGTTGCTCTACGGTTTCTTTGCGTGGTGTGTGGTCGGCTTCCAGCGCCTCGACAGCCTCAAGGCCGATGCGGCCGATCAGCCCTTCCCGGAACGCCTGCGAAACCGTTTGGCCCTTTCGGGCGTACTTGGACGACCCGGCATTACAGCTCTTGCACTGCAACCAGATGTTGTTCGGCACCAGCCGCAGCTCGGGACGGGCACCCTTACCGAGGAAATGACCTGCGTCGAATGCCCCGCCAGTCTTCCAGCCCTGCGCTGCGCGGATCTCTTCCTGGCTCAGGCCGCAGCTCATACAGCCGCTGCCGATGCTCAGCTCGTAGGTGCGCCGGTAGTCCCGCACAGCCTTCTCGGAATCCTTCATGTGGTCGGAACGGGTCTTCAGCGCCTCCTTGCGCACTTTGATCTCCCGGCGACCGGCCAGAGCCAGCGACTTTTTCTCTTTGGCCTTCTGCACCTCTACGGTGACCAGCGCACACTTAGGGCTGCACACCGCCTGCCCCATCCGCGAAGGGACGAATGAGGCCCTGCACGTAGCAACGCGGCATTTCTTCGGCTTGGCTGGCTTGCGTTCGATGGTCATGCGGCCTCCTTGAAGGCTTCAAATTCTGCCATTTCGGTCAGGCGTTCTTCGGTGAGCGTCGGCCAGTCATGCAGCACCAGATACGCGCAGCACTGGCGCCAGAAGTCTTGGAATGTCTCCTCCCCCATCGAGTCATAGGAAAGGCTGCGCGGCGTCTTGCGGGTGAGTTGGCCCAGCCCTGGAATGTCGAACGCTTCCTCGTCGCAGTACACGCCCGACTCCAGTTGCAGGGCCTTGATCGCATCATGCGATTGCTTCCCGGAAAACCGATCGATGTTCTGGCTCAGCACCCGGCCCAGGCCGTGGACCAATCCATTGAACCGAGGGTTGCGAGGCTGCTTGAGGTCGGCGCGGATCTTCGCGTTCATCTTGAATTCACGCTCGCGGAGGATCGACCGGTCAGCGTCGGAGGACGGCACGAACGCGGCCACCTCCTTGCCGGTGGCTGGATCGACCAGGCGGCGCAGGACCAGGTACACGGGCATAGGGCGGGGCTTGGCTGGCTTAGTCATGGCCGAACTCCCGTCGTCTTGCTTACCT
>NZ_VBVZ01000579.1 GCF_005863185.1 Pseudomonas edaphica | reverse complement strand
ATACAATATAGGTGTGTTGTGGGAAATCGGAGAGAACTTTTAGTGCTTGATTTAAGTGCTCTGGACTTATTGAATAGGCGTTGTCACAGGCGGAATCACTGATGATAACCAAGTCATTGTCAGAAATTTTGCAGATTTCCGCCGCAATGAGCGAAATCGCCAAGGTTGAAGATGCGGACCCGAAGTTAACGCTGCTCCCCAAACGACTCCAATCGATTTGATTTCCACTAAAAGGAATGCGCTCATTAATTCTACTGACCATCGAGTCTTGTTCTGCCTGAGAGATGACACTGAAATCGATATTGAGCTTTTTTAGGTCTGTAATTAGTTCTTCGTCAAAATAGCTCATTTTTTTGCAAACCTTTTACTGTGGCTTGTTTTACCTGTGTTAAATATTCGGTGATCAAATTTTCCTGGGTTTGGGTTTTCATCGTTTGTGCTTCGGAGTCACGTTTTTTGTGATCCCTATTTTTTGTAGTTGGAGATGTCATATCTGCTCAATGCTGTAGTTTTTTGCAGTTACGGAAAAGATAATTTGATGACTATTGCTTGATTTAAAACTATAGTTTTTTTTGATTTCGTCCCCATGTTGCGCTGTTTTTTGTGCTGAAATTGATTTTTTCTCTTCATGTATCCCGCTTACCTCAGCGCCGACTGCGCTTACGCCTTGAAAGGTGGTTGGATTATGGAAGGTGATAAGAAGAGAGCGGTCTTGCCGGTCGGTGAATACCATGAGTAACTCACCACGCTTGCAAGTAACTTGCTCAATCGTCCCTCCCGTAATCGAGATTTTTTCCGGATCGCAATCGGACTTTTGAGACCGTGTGGGCTGCCAAAATTTTAAATCGGAAAGATATCTTTCCACATCGTCCATGTCGTCGTCGCCGAGCGTGTCGTCAAAGTGCTGAGCAATTTTTGTACGAACTTTTGCGAGGCGTTGGGTGATATTGAAGTTGTCAATGAATTCCGTAGTTTCTCTTCGGTAGTCCTCTAGGGCTGCAGGGTTTTCGGCATAAAAGCTACCCATTCTATGCAGGGAGATCAGTATGAATTCGATTTCTTTGAGGGCGTCAAGCGCGTCCTCTCCAGTGATAGTTATTTTTCTGTTTTGCTCTAACATTACTTTCTTCTCACGAATGTTGGATTGCTTAAGGTTACACTGCCCTTTATGGTTAGTTCCATAGTGTTATATCTGGGGTTTTTAATCCATTCTAAAGTCGATTCGGGTACGTCCATTTCTATGTAGTCCCTGCCTTTACTTTTGTTGATTTGATACTTGTCTTGTGCGGCTATAGGGCTTAGTGCTTTGTTTTTTGCAGGCTCGAGATACACCCGGTTGTTATCTTGAGCCACAATCACACCATCTTTCTCAATTCCTTTCGATCCCGTCCTGCTTGTGTAATGTCTTACCCTTACGGTTTTATCTTGTATTGACGAAGGCGTGGGGATTGATGGTCCGCCATCTTCAACTTTTGTATGCGTTGTAGGACTATCGGCGTTGTGGGTTGATTTACACCCACCGCTACCGGGGCACGTACTCAGTCCTAAGGGATCCACCCACCCAGTAGGATTCGGCACGTATTGGTATGAGTTAATCCCACCCGCCAGCTTCACCGGATCCGGCGTCAGGTAACGACCAATATCTGGATTGTAGTAGCGATGGCGGTTGTAGTGCAGCCCGCTTTCCGCATCAAAATATTGGCCCTGAAAACGCAACGGGTTATCGATTTTTCTTACGTCTAGGCGGGCGATTTCACCGTAGGCGCGGTAGTGCGCGGACCAGACGATTTCGCCTTCGGGGTTTGTCAGTTCCTGTGGCGTGCCGAGGTGGTCGAGTTGGTAGTGGAAGGGCTTTGTTTCTTGTGGGCCAAAGCCTTCCAGCAGTACCAACGGCCGAAAACTGTCTGGCTCGTAGAGGTAGCTGCGATGCCGATCCGCGTGGTGTTCGGCCACCAACTTGTCGCCTTGCCAGAAAAACTCCGTGGTGATGTCGTTGACGGTTTTGCTGATCCGCCGCCCAAACGGGTCATAGCGATAGCTGGCGGTTTGCCCGTTGGGCTGGGTAATACCAATCAGCCGATGCTGGCAGTCGTAGCGGTATTCAGTAACGAGCTGATGGCCCTTGCCACGCCGCTGGCGGATTAAATTGCCGAAGGCGTCGTAGTCGTAATGATGATCGCCTTGGATCATCAACCGGTTCCCCGCCACGATGTCCGGGCCGGGGCGGTCTTGCATGAGCAGGTTGCCGGCCGGGTCGTGGCCGAAGCGTTCCTGTACGTCTTGCGAGTGGTCGGCGCGGGTCAGGCGGGCGAGGGGGTCGTAGTGGTAGTGGTGTTCGCCTTTGCGGGTATCTAGCAGGCGGGTGAGGTTGCCGGTTTTGTCGTAGTCGTATTGGCGTTGGTAAAGGGTGTGTTGCTGTTGGCTGACGGCGTGGGCGTGCAGGCGGTTTTGGTCGTCGTAGTGGTAGTGGCTGAGGAGTTGGCCTTGTTGGCGTTGGTGTTCGCGGCCGGTTTTGAACAGGTGGGAGGTGAGGGTTGTGCCGTTCAGTTCGACAGTTGAAAGGTGGCCGCCTTTGTCGTGGTTGAAGGTGAGGCGGTTATTGTCTGGCAGGCGCAGTTTGTGCAGTTGGCCGCAGGCATCATAGCCGTAGCGCAAGGTGCCCCAGCCTTGGTGTTCGGCGGTGAGGCGGTTTTGTGGATCGTACTCGTAGGCCAGCGTCCAGTGGCCGTCGTCGACGCTTAGGAGGTTGCCTTGGCGGTCGTAGGCATAGTCGACAACATTGCCGTCTGGCAGGGTTTTTCTTACGAGGCGGCCGGCGTGGTCTCGCTTGTAACGGGTAACGAGCTGACTGCCGTCGTCGCCGTGTTCGGTTTTTTCCGCCAGGTTGCCGTTGAGGTCATACACGTAAGCCGTGCGCTGGCCGTCAAAGCCGATTTCCTGCTGGATCAGGCCGTTGGGGTGGTAAGCGAGTCGGTAGGTTTCGCCCACCTCGTTTTCGATCGAGGTCAGCAGCAGGCGCGCATTGTCGTAGCGGTACTTGACGTGGGTGCCATCGGCGTTGATACGGCGGCTGATCAGGTGCAGGCCGTCGGCGTATTCGTAGCGGGTGACGTGGGCAAGTTCGTCGTGTTCGGCGGTGATTTTTCCGTAGGCGTTGTAGCTGTATTCGCGCGTCGCGCCGCCTGGAAGGGTCAGTTTTCGCAGGCGCCCGGCAGCGTCCCGTTGGTACTGTGTGAGCTTGCCGTGCTCATCTTCCCGCGTGATCTGACGACCAAGATCGTCATAGCGATAACGCTTGCTACCCCCATTGGGCAGCAACTCCTCAAGCAACTGCCCACGCTCATTCCAGACCAGCCGATGGCAACTGTTATCGGGAAACCAAACCCCCGTCAGTTGCCCATATTTGTTGTAGCTATAGTCCGTGATATTGCCGTCAGGATCGGTCTTGCGAATGACGTCGCCCTGATCATTGCGCTCATATTTCCAGACGGCGAGACCACGCCTTACGACCCGTACGAACCCGTTGTCATGCTCGTAGGACGTCGGCTCATCGTCCCCCGGAAACAGCGCCACCAAGCGTCCGGCTTCGTCGTACTGGTACGCCGTCACCGCCCCAAGCGGGTCCTGCTCGACTGTCAGCCGGCCCTTATCGTCATAAGACTTGAAGTGTTCAGCGCCGTCCGGATCAATGCGCTGCACCAGCCGCGCACGGTCATTGTGGACATACACTTCCCGGCTGCCATCAGCGTTATGCACCGTGACACGGCCGTCATCCCCCCAGGCATACCGCGTATCCATCTGCGAAAAGCTGGCCCAGTGCCGAACACACCGCGAAGCCTTACCAGCCCCATC
>NZ_VBVZ01000578.1 GCF_005863185.1 Pseudomonas edaphica | reverse complement strand
ATGCAATGGATTTTCATGCTGATTGGCCTGGTGCTCGGCTGGACACTCGATGAGTCGTTCACCGATGCCGGCTTCGGTGCGCTATTGGGCTTGGGCATTGGTCAGGCGATTCGCCTGTCGAGGCTGTCCGCCCAGGCAGACCAGCAAGCGCTTCAGTTAGAGACCACGCAGAAGGCATTGATAGCCCTGGGTGAGCGCCTGCGGCAACTGGAAGTGCCCGCGCCTACAAACAGCGTGATTGTCGAAGCCCCCATCCCTGAACCTGCACCTGCCGTTGCCAAGCCCGAACTTGTTTGGGAGCTGCCCGCCGAACTGGCGCCCGTCGCCGTGATGGCCGAGGCGAGACAGCCACTGCCGGAGGACGTCTGGACCCCAGCACCAAAACCGAAAGAACCTGCCATCCCCCGTGGCCCCAACCTGATCGAGCGCGCCATCGGCGGCGCCCGTAATTGGCTGTTCGGCGGCAACACCGTGCTGCGCGTTGGCGTGGTGCTGCTGTTCCTTGGCCTGGCCTTCTTGCTGCGTTATGCCACCGAAGGCGTGGTGGTGCCGATTGAACTGCGTTACGCCGGGGTTGCCGCTGCCGCCATCGGCCTGCTGGGCCTGGGTTGGTGGTTACGGCTGCGCAACAGCAATTACGGGCTGATGCTGCAGGGTACCGGGATTGCCGTGTTGTACCTGACGGTGTTTGCTGCGATGCGCCTGCACCCGTTGATCGACCCAGGCGCGGCACTCGGCCTGCTGGTGGCGGTCACGGTGTTCTCGGCCATCCTGGCGATCACCCAGGATGCCCTCGGCCTGGCCTGCGCAGCGGCGCTGGGTGGGTTTGCCGCGCCGATTCTGACCTCAACCGGCGCCGGTAATCATGTGGCGCTGTTCAGTTACTTTGCATTGCTCAACGCCGGCATTCTGGCCATCGCGTGGTTCAAGGCCTGGCGTCTGCTCAACCTGATCGGGTTTGTCGGCACCTTCGGCATAGGCTTCGCCTGGGGCATGCGCTCCTACACACCGGAACTGCTGTGGAGCACCGAGCCGTTCCTGATCCTGTTTTTCCTGATGTACCTGGCCATCGGCCTGTTGTTCGCCCGCCGCAAGCTGCAAGAAGTGGGCGATGCGCCTGAAGGCCGTGAGGCACTGCTGCGCTGGTCGGCGGCCAAGGGTGATTATGTTGATGGCAGCATGCTGTTCGGCCCGCCGTTGGTAGGCTTTGGCTTGCAGTTCGCCGTGGTGCAGCACCTGGAGTTTGCCGCCGCCTTCAGTGCACTCGGTTTAGGCCTTATCTACATGGGCTTGGCGCGGCTGCTGAGTGGCGGGCGCGCCTTGCTGCTGGCCGAAACTTGCCTGGCGCTGGGCGTGATCTTTGCCAGCCTGGCGATTCCGCTGGGCCTCGACGCGCGCTGGACGGCGGCGGCCTGGGCAGTGGAGGGCGCCGGGATCTTCTGGCTTGGCTTGCGTCAGCAGCGGCCGTTGGCTCGTGCGTTTGGCCTGTTGTTACAGTTGGGGTCAGCGCTGGCGTTCCTCAGCGAACTGCGCGTTGGCGAGTTGACCTTGCTCAACGGTGCACCACTGGGCGCGCTGTTGCTGGGCGCGGCCCTGTTGTTCAGCTTCGATCAGTTGCGCAAGGCATCGACCGAACAAGCGGCGCAATGGGAGCGCACCGGCCTGCCCGTGCTGGCGAGCCTGGGATTGACCTTTTTGTACCTGCTTGCACCCTTGTTGTTGCTGACCCAAGGCACCGCCATCAGTTGGGCAATCGCCGGGCTGCTGACGCTGTTTGTCGGCCTGCGCATTGGCTCGCGCACCTTCCTGTTCACTGCCTTTGCTGTGCAATTGCTCGGTGGGGTGTTGTTCCTCCTGCGCTTGCAGGGCGGTGATGGGGCCGCGGTATTCAGTGCCGGTTGGACCGGCTTGTTGACCGCCTCGCTGATCGGCCTGGCGTTGGTCGGCGGCATGCTGATGGCGGCGCGCGATGACATGGTGCGCAGCGATGTGCGGCTACTGCGCGGCTTGTCGGTGGTGCTGCTCGCGGGTCTGGTGCTGATCAACCTTGCGGTGCTGTTTGTGCTGCCATGGGAAAGCGCCAGCGGCGTGTGGGCGGCCAGTGGCTTGCTGATCATCTGGTTGAGCCTGTACCTGCAACAACGCGTGAGTTTCGTGTTTGGTTTGCTGCTGCAACTGATCGGTGGTGCTTCGTTCTTGTTGGCGGTGCCGCAGTTGCTCGGGCCGTTGAACAGCGAGGGCTTGCGGCCCTTGGCGCACAGCGCTTTCTGGACGCCGATGGTGCTGGGCCTGGCGGCAATGGTGGGCGCTTGGCGCTTGCAACGTGAGCCGCAGGCGCCGGTGTTTGCCGTGTTGAAATTGCAACGCCTGTCCGACCTGCTGCTGGTGTGGGGCGCGGCCTGGTGGGCATTGGCGTTGATCGGCGAAGTGCTGCGGTTTATCCCGCAAGCGCTGCAAGGCGCATTTTTGCTTGGCATCGCTGCGGTGAGCGTGGCGATCTGGGCGCTGTTGGCCGCACGTTTACGCTGGGCATCTCTGGGCATGCTGTGCGCCTTGCTGATGCCGGCGGCGGGCGTGGTGTTGCTGGTGTCTGCCCATGATTACTATCACCCGGCAGCGCATTACGGCTGGCTGGCGTGGTTGGCGGTGTTTGTGGTGCATTTTATCGCGCTGCGCCGTTTGGCGGCGGTGGTGCCGGGCAAGGTATTGAGCATCGCTCATGTGTTCGGCTGCTGGATGTTGATCGGTGTGTTGGCGCTGGAGCTGCGTTACGGCCTGTTGCTGCTGTCGAGTGAGTACAACGCCTGGCGTTGGCTGGGTTGGGCGATTCTGCCAAGCCTGTACCTGGTGCTGGTGGCGGCACCGCGCAGTTGGCCGTGGCCGGTGTCGGCAAACCCGCGTGAATACCGTGTGCTGGCCGCGTTGCCGCTGGCGGTATTGATGCTCGGCTGGTTCTGGTTGGCGAACATCTTCAGCGACGGCACGGCGAAACCACTGCCGTACGTGCCATTGCTCAACCCGTTGGACGTGGGCCTGCTGTTCGCATTGCTGGGTATTTACCTGTGGTCGCGCAGCGTGGCGCCGCAGCGCGGGCCGCGTGCTGAACTGATCGCCCAAGGTGTCGCAGGTGCTTCGCTGTTTGCCTTCTTCACGGCCTTGGTGATGCGCACCGCCCACCATTGGGCGGGCGTGCCGTTCCAACTGGATGCCTTGCTGGCGTCCATGTGGGTGCAGGCTGGCCTGTCGCTGGTCTGGACCCTGATCGCCCTGGGCCTGATGATCGGCGGCCACCTGCGCCATCGTCGCGAAGTGTGGCTGATCGGCGCGGCGTTGATTGCGGTGGTGGTCGCCAAGCTGTTCTTTGTCGAGCTGAGCAACCGTGGCGGGCTGGCGCGGATCGTATCGTTTATTGGTGTGGGCGGGCTGTTGCTGGTGGTGGGTTACTTCGCACCGCTGCCGCCCAAACGCGCCGAGCCGGTGTTGGAAACTGAAGGAGCATCCTCTTGATCGGTAAGTTGAGCGTGATCGCGTTGGGCATGTGTTCGACGTTGTCGGCGTGGGCGCAAGAAACACCCGCCGACTTCACCACACAGGTGCCGTTGGCGGTAAGTGGCAACGGGCCTTGGTATCGCCTGGAGTTGCCGCTGTCGGTGCAATTGAGCGCGCGCCAGGCGGATCTTGGTGATGTGCGCGTGTTCAACGCCGCCGGCGAGCCCCAGGCTTACGCGTTGTCGCGCCAATCAGCGCAACGCACCGCAAGCCGCACGGTCGCCGACGTGAAGTGGTTCCCGTTGTACGCCGCCGACCCCCGCCAAAGTGTGCCGGACGTGGTGATGAAATCCACCGCCGAAGGCACGCTGCT
>NZ_VBVZ01000577.1 GCF_005863185.1 Pseudomonas edaphica | reverse complement strand
CATCAGTTCAGGTAGGCGTGCCATTCGGGCGGCAGGCGCAGGCCGCGCAAGCGCTGTAGTTGCGCCGGGCTGAGCAGGTCAAAGGCGATGGCTTTGGGCAAGCCTGGGGATACGGTGCGCGAGGCCGCGAGCTGTTCGTCGAGCAGGTCGAGGGCGAGCTGGTTGAGGGTCACGCTGTGGTGTTGCGCCAGGTTCACCAGGCGCCCGATGTCGAGGCCCATGCCGAGCGCCTTGAGCACCAACTGGTGAAAGGCGCGTTCCGGGTAATGACGTGACGGGTAAGCGGTGTCGAGGGCGAGGGCAGCAAATACCTGGGGGTTACTGGTGCGCCCGGCCTGCAACGCCAGTTCCAGGCACAGCCCGTCGCGGTCGAGCCAGTCGAGGGCGCTGAGCAGGGCGATTTTTTCCTGGTCATCGCCCCACAGGAACAGTTGGCGCAGCAGCGGCAGTTGATAGTCTGCCGGCGTGTGTTCCAGCGCCTTGGCCACCACCAGTGCCCGGGCTGGCGCGACAACGGCGGCAGGCAACTGGCGTTTGCACTGGCCGCACAGCAGCGCCGCCGTGGAAGCATGCGGTTGTTCTTCAAGCTTTGCATGTGCCTGCAACCACCAATGCAGCTGCGTGGCATCCAGCCGTTGGGTGAGGCTCAAGCGAAGGTCGGCGAGGTTATCCGGGCGCATGTTCATGTCGGCTTGATCCAACGCTGAAAGTGGGGAAGCAGGAAAAACACCAGCACACACACCAGGCTGCCCAATGGCTGATTGGCCACCGCCAGCACCAGTGCATCGAACAACGGCAGCGCGGCCAAACCTGCGCCGATAAACGCGCGCACCTGGCGCTGTTGCGGGTGGGCCAGGTGTTTCCAGTAATGCCAGCCCAACCAGCCCAGCCACAGCAGCAATACCGGCCAGAACCACAGGTTGTTGGAGTAGAGCGCCAGGGCCAGCGGGCTGAGCATCAACAGCAGCGGCAGGCGGCTGATCAGTTGGTTGCGGTGCTCCTGGCGGGCCAGGTAGGTCAGGCCGCTGATGTACACGCCAAGCAGAATCGCGCACAGCCAAATCGGCTCCGGCGGCACCGCCAGGCTGGCAGCGGCGGTGAGGTACAGCGCCGAGCGGCAGGCGCCCATCAGCCACACGCTGTGCGCATATTTTTTATGCAGCAGGTTGTAGCCGAAAATGCAGCCCACCAGCAGCACCACGCCGCCTAGCAGCCAATGCGGCGTGTCGATCAAGCGGCTCAGGCCCAGCACCGCCGCTGCCGCGAGTACCAGCAGCAAGGTTGTGGCCAGGCCGACTTGTTGACGGCTGGCAAGTCCCAGGGTGATTGGGCGCGGGTTGTGGTGTTGCGCGTCCCAGTCGGCATCCAGCAGGTCATTCAAGAACATGCCGGCCAGGTACAGCAGCGACAAGGTGGTCAACAGCAGCACCCACACCAGCGAGGAGGGCGGCGCCAAGGCCCCGGCACTGCTGGCGAGCAGGGCGGCGGCCAGGGTGTTGGTCCACACCGTCGGCAGGTTGGACACGCGGCCGAGGGTCATCCAGGTTTTCATCGGGCTCATCGCGCGTAGCCCTCGGTGGCCGCCAGTGCCGGGCTGCTGTGGGCCGCCAGCCGTTGCAGCGCCGTTTGCATTTTTGCGCTGTCGATTGCATGCAGGTCCACCGATTGGCCGATGCAGGTGAGCATGGGGATCGACAGTTGCCCGCCCAAGTGCTGGCGAAATTCCTCCAGGCCGAGCAACAGCGGTGAGCGGCCCTGTGCGTCGGTCACACTCAGTTCCGGCGGGCACAGGTTGAAGCCCAACGTGTGCAGCAGGCTCATCACCCGCTCAGTTTCGGAATCGCTCAACAGGCCCAGTGCGTTCGCGTAAAGCCCATCCAGCGCCATGCCCACGGCTACTGCTTCGCCATGGCGCAGCCGGTGGTGGCTAAGGTTTTCCAGTTTGTGCGCGGCCCAATGCCCATAATCCAGCGGGCGGCCGTTACCGCGCTCGAACGGGTCACCGGCGCCGGTGATATGCCCCAGGTGCAGCTCGGCGCAACGGCGAATCGCGTAGCGGCTGGCCGCGTGGTCGAAGTGGGCGAGGGCGCTGGCATTGGCTTCCATCCACTCGAAGAACGCGGCGTCCTTGATCAGCGCAACTTTCACCGCTTCGGCCAGCCCGGCGATCTGGTCGCGGCGGGTGAGGCTGGTGAGCAACTGGAAGTCGTTGATCACGGCGGTGGCGGGGTAGAACGCGCCGAGCAGATTCTTCTGGCCAAAGGCATTGATGCCGTTTTTGACCCCGATACCGGCATCGTTCTGGGCCAGCACTGTGCTGGGGATGCGGATCAGCCGGATGCCCCGGTGGAAGGTCGCGCAGGCGTAACCCACCGAATCCAGCACCGCGCCGCCGCCCAGGGCCAGCACGTAGCAATGCCGGTCCAGGCCGTGTTGCAGCATGTCGCTGTAGAGCTGTTGCAACACCTCTGAGGTTTTACTCAATTCACCGGCCGGTACGGCGATGGGCGCGGCGAGCAACTGCAGATCGGCATGGGCCGCGAAGTAGGCGTCGATCTGGTCGCGCAACGCGGGCGCGCTGTGCAGCAGTTGCTCGTCGGCGAACACCATCACTGTCACCGGGCCGCTGTGCGCTGCGGTGAGTTGCTGGTGCAAGCATGGGTTGTGCGGGTCGAATAGGTGGTCGGTGAAGATCACCGGGTAGTCATAAGCGACCGTGAACCGCCCACGCAGAGGCTGATCCCCACTTGGCTTGCGTTTGAGCAGGCTGTAAATCGCCACAAATACCAGCGGCAACACCATGCTGGCCAGCACCGTGACCAGCAACGAATTCTGCTCGATCAGGAAGGTACCGATGGCCGTGTAGGCCAGCGCCAGGCCGGCATTGGCGAGGGTGGTGATCAGCAAAAAGGCCCGCAGCGGGTAGCGCTGCATCCCGGCGGCCACCACCGAGGTTTCCGCCAGCACCGGTACACCGCGCAGGCAAATCAACGACAGCGTGCCCAAGCGGTACGCCAACTGCCCGGGCGAGCGCTGATGCAAGCCAAGGCGGCCGGACAGCAAACGAAAATAACCGGCGCCCAACGCATACCCCAAGCCTGCACCCAGGCACAGACCGATAAAAATCACCAGGTAACCGCCAATGCTGCCGAGCATGGCCACCGCCAGCAACGCCACCATGCTCGACGGCACCGGCAGCACCACGTCCAGCGCGAGCAGGGCGACCAGCAGCAGGGCCAGGTTGAACGCCTGGGCAGGCGAGGACGGTTGGTACAGGTTGAGGTGAATCAGGAAGTCTTGGATCTGTTGTTCAAACAACAGAAAGCTGGCAATCACCAGCGCAGAAAAGCACACCAATGACAGCCAAAAGTGTTCGGCTGGCGCCTTTTTCGAGCATGCACGATACCACCGGCTGCGCTTCATCAAAGCATCCCTTTTGAGTATTGAGACTTAAGTTCCGTGTCTGTGCTTGCGCCGTTTTTAGAGCAATAAAACCCCTCACCTGGCTGGCAGGTTTTGTGCGTAATGGCTGATGGCTTTCACGGTATTCATGAACGTAGCCGGTTGTGGTTGTTTTGCAAGTTTGTGCGGGCGGGAGTTTAAAAAGGGCGCTTGAGTGGAGCAGGAGTGGCGATGATTATTCAATATTTACAATTAGTTGTATGGCTTTTTTGTCGGCGTCAAGAAGCTGTTGGTGATGAGTGCTGCAAGTAACAAGTTGATTACAAAATCGTGAGGTTTGTTATGTGAATTATTGCGGCTGGCTATAACAAGTTTATGCGCGCGTAGTTGTCGAGAACTATTCCGTTTAGTGAGTGCGACGATGGTCAATTGTGGGAGCTGGCTTGCCTGCGATAGCGGTGTATAAG
>NZ_VBVZ01000576.1 GCF_005863185.1 Pseudomonas edaphica | reverse complement strand
GAAACCCTTGCCGCCATATTCCTTGGGAATGATCAGGGCGAAGAAACCGTGGGTTTTGATGTGCTCCCAGGCAGCGGGCGGCAGGTCCATGGCCTGGCCGATTTCCCAGTCGCTGACCATCGCGCAGAGTTCTTCGGTAGGGCCGTCGATAAACGCTTGTTCTTCTTCAGTCAGTTGCGCCTTGGGGTAGGCCAGCAATTTATCCCAATCGGGGCGACCGCTGAACAGTTCGCCGTCCCACCACACGGTGCCGGCGTCGATGGCGTCGCGCTCGGTCTCGGACATCGGCGGCAGGACTTTCTGGAACCAGCTGAACAGCGGCTTGGTGAAGTATTGGCGGCGCAGGTCGGGCAGCAACAGGGGCACGGCCACGGCGGCGATCAGCACCCAGAGGATGACCAGCAGCCAACCCGGTGCATGGCTCCAGGCGCCCATCGCCAGCAGGTAGACGGCAACCACGCCCAGCGCGGGCAGGGGCGCGGTGCGGCGGTGTGCCAGGTAGGCAATGCCGACCACCAGAACCAGTATCCACAACAACAGCATATTCAATCCTCCGTGAAACCAAGGGCGAAACCACCATGGAGCTTAGTCGGCATCCGAAAAAGCGCGGTGGCGAGGGTGTAACGAGTTGTGCTGGCGCACGCCGACATTTGGCCGAATCGTCGTTATCTCCACGGCAGGCCTGTCGTTAGACTCAAGGCTTCCCTTGGAGATAAAGCTCATGGATACGTACTTGAATCCCAGCCGCTTCATCGATAGTGACCACCCTGCGGTGGTGGAGTTCGCCGAAAAACATCGCGGAACCCGCCCGGATTTAAGTGACCAGGCGGTCAGTCTCTACTACGCCGTGCGTGAGGCGATTCGCTACAACCCGTACACCTTCAGCCGTGATCCGAACACCCTCAGTGCCAGCTTTGCCCTGGCCACCGGCGAGAGCTACTGTGTACCCAAGGCCACCTTATTGGCCGCCTGTGCCCGTCATTGCGGGATCCCGGCGCGCATTGGCCTGGCGGATGTGCGCAATCATTTATCGACACCGCGCCTGCTCGCGCTGCTTAAAAGTGATGTGTTCGCCATGCACGGCTATACCGAGTTGTACCTGCACGGTCGTTGGGTCAAGGCCACGCCGGCGTTCAACAGTCAACTGTGCGAGTTGTTCGACGTGCCACCGCTGGCGTTCGATGGGGTCAACGACAGCGTGTTCCACGCCTTCAACCGCCAGGGCCGGCGCTCGATGGAATATGTGCTGGACCACGGCCAGTTCAGCGACGTGCCCGAAGCGTTTTTTTTCGCGCATATTCAGCAGTGTTACCCGCACCTGTTTGCCGACGACACGCCGATCTCGCTGAAGGACATGCACAGCGATATGCACAGCGATTTAAGCCGCAGGTGAACCGGCGTATGCTGCTGCGTTCATCAAGCCATGTTCATCAACGATAAGGCGCGGTCATGCTGAAAATCTGGGGTCGTAAAAATTCATCAAACGTCAGGAAGGCACTTTGGTGCGCCGAGGAACTCGGCCTGGACTATGAGGCAATTGATGCGGGCGGGGCTTTTGGTGTGGTCGACACGCCGCAATACCGGGCCTTGAACCCCAATGGCCGGGTGCCGATGATCGAAGACGGCGACTTTGTGTTGTGGGAATCCAACACCATCGTGCGTTATCTGTGCGCCAAGAGCGCGTCGGATTTTTACCCGAACGACCTGCAAGCCCGGGCCAGCGCCGAGAAGTGGATGGACTGGACCACGTCGACGCTCGCCGATCCGTTCAAGGCGGTGTTCTGGGGCATCCTGCGTACCCCGGCGGAAAAACAGAACTGGGACAGCATCAATGCCGGGCGCCAAGCCTGTATCGATGCGCTTAACACCGTTGACCAGGCCCTCGCCGAGCAACCCTACCTCAGCGGCCAGCATTTCGGCATGGGCGATATCCCCTTGGGCTGCTTTGCCTACGCCTGGTTCGAGATGCCCATCGAGCGCCCGGCAATGCCCCATCTAGAGGCCTGGTACCAGCGCCTCAAAGATCGCCCGGCCTACCGCAAGGCCGTGATGACCGCGTTGACTTAATACTGACTATTAATACAGGTGACTGTACTTGTGCGGCGCGGGCAAGCACCATGCTTGTCATGCGCCGCCGTTGAACTACATGCGCTGCGCGCTCATCTACTCTTTCTATTCCCTTCTCTGGTGCGTAATCCGATATGAGTTCCGCTCTGTCCATCCGGCAGCTAACCAAAACCTACGGCAACGGTTTCCAGGCCCTGAGTGGTATCGATCTGGACGTTGCCGAAGGTGACTTCTTCGCCTTGCTCGGCCCCAACGGTGCCGGCAAATCCACCACCATCGGCATCCTCTCGACCCTGGTCAACAAAACCAGTGGCTCGGTGAATATCTTTGGCCATGACCTGGACAAATCCCCGGCGGCGCTCAAGCGCTCCATCGGCGTGGTGCCCCAGGAATTCAACTTCAACCAGTTTGAAAAGACCTTCGACATCGTCGTGACCCAGGCCGGCTATTACGGCATCCCGGCGAAAATCGCCAAGGAACGCGCCGAGCAGTACCTGACTCAGTTGGGCCTGTGGGACAAGCGCGACGTGCCTTCGCGTTCGCTGTCCGGCGGTATGAAGCGCCGCCTGATGATCGCTCGCGCGCTGGTGCATGAACCGCGCCTGTTGATCCTCGATGAGCCGACCGCCGGTGTGGATATCGAGCTGCGCCGTTCGATGTGGACCTTCCTCACCGAGCTGAACGAGAAGGGCATCACCATCATCCTCACCACCCATTACCTGGAAGAGGCTGAGCAGCTGTGCCGCAACATCGGCATCATCGACCACGGCACCATTGTCGAGAACACCAGCATGCGCAACCTGCTGGGCCAGTTGCATGTGGAAACCTTCCTGCTGGACCTGAAAAACAACCTGTCGGTGGCGCCGCAACTGCTCGGCTACCCAAGCCGCCTGGTCGATGACCACACCCTGGAAGTGCAGGTGGACAAAGCCATGGGCATCACCGCGTTGTTCACCCAGTTGGCGGCCCAGAGCATCGAAGTGCTGAGCCTGCGTAACAAAACCAATCGCCTTGAGGAGTTGTTCGTGTCCCTGGTGGAGAAAAATCTGGCGAAGGTGGCGGTATGAGTTCCGAACTGCAACCCAACCTCGTCGCACTGCAGACCATCGTTTACCGCGAAGTGAAGCGCTTTACCCGGATCTGGCCGCAGACACTGCTGCCGCCGGCGATCACCATGGTCTTGTACTTCGTGATCTTCGGTAACCTCATCGGCCGCCAGATCGGCGACATGGGTGGCTTCACCTACATGGAGTACATCGTGCCGGGCCTGATCATGATGTCGGTGATCACCAACTCCTACGGCAACGTGGTGTCGAGCTTTTTCGGCAGCAAGTTCCAGCGCTCGATCGAAGAACTGATGGTCTCGCCGGTGTCGCCGCACACCATCCTGATCGGCTACACCCTGGGTGGCGTGCTGCGCGGCTTGATGGTCGGGGTGATCGTGACCTTGCTGTCGCTGTTCTTCACCCATCTGCAAGTGCATCACCTTGGGGTCACCCTGCTGGTGGTGGTACTGACGGCGACGATCTTCTCGCTGCTGGGGTTCATCAACGCCGTGTTTGCCCGCAACTTCGATGATATTTCGATCATCCCGACGTTCGTGCTGACGCCGCTGACCTACCTGGGCGGGGTGTTCTACTCCATTACCTTGCTGCCGCCGTTCTGGCAGACCGTGTCGCTGGCCAACCCGGTGTTGCATATGGTCAACGCCTTCCGCTACGGCATCCTGGGCGTGTCGGATATCAAGATCAGCGTGGCGATCACCTTTATGCTGGTGGCGACCGTGGTGCTGTATGTCGGCTGTGCGCGGTTGCTGG
>NZ_VBVZ01000575.1 GCF_005863185.1 Pseudomonas edaphica | reverse complement strand
GGGGAATGCATTCCAAATGTGGGAGCTGGCTTGCCTGCGATAGCGGTAGTTGCAGCACCACTGCTCATAAAGTGAACACCGGAACCCAAAAGCGCCACCTTTTAGCGCGTCGCAAATAGATAAGTAGCTTGCGAACGATTCCGTGCCTCACCACTCGTCACCCGTGCGTGCGGTGACAGACTTTTCCCACGCCCGCAAAGCGCCTTCCCACAAGTGCTACCGATCTGCTCACACCCCAGAGCAGGGCCGGTCTGACGTCCATTTCTGGCCATATTCCGCGCTCCCCGCGCGGGCTTATATAGACGCGTCATCAGGTCGTTTTTAGGAGTTATTGGATGGCCATTCAATTTTAGGCATGGCATTTGCTCTACCCATTCAAAGCCTCGCTCCTTGCTGGAGACGAACGCAATAACAAGAGCCTCGCCTGAGGCCATCACCCGCTTTGTGTGAGGAGATACCGCGATGACGTCGTTCAACTCCGGGGCCCAACCCCAGAACCGTGCGCCTCAATCCATCGGCTTTTTGCTGCTGGACAATTTCACGCTGATTTCCCTGGCTTCGGCAGTGGAACCGCTGCGCATGGCCAACCAGCTGTCCGGCCGCGAGCTGTATCGCTGGACAACCCTGAGTGTCGACGGCAACCAAGTGTGGGCCAGCGACGGTCTGCAAATCACCCCCGATGCCTCCATGCACAAAGCCCCGGCCCTGGACACTGTGATTGTGTGCGGGGGCGTGGGAATCCAGCGTACCGTTACCCGTGAGCACGTGTCGTGGCTGCAAAGCCAGGCGCGCCAGTCGCGTCGCCTCGGCGCCGTGTGCACAGGCAGTTGGGCCCTGGCCTGCGCCGGTTTGCTCGACGGTTTCGATTGCAGCGTGCACTGGGAATGCCTGGCGTCGATGCAGGAAGCCTTCCCGCGCGTGGCCATGAGCACGCGCCTGTTCACCCTCGACCGTAACCGCTTTACCAGCTCGGGCGGCACCGCGCCGCTGGACATGATGCTGCACCTGATCAGCCGCGACCACGGCCGTGAATTGTCGGCCGCCATCTCCGAGATGTTTGTGTACGAGCGCATCCGCAATGAACAGGATCACCAGCGCGTGCCGCTCAAGCACATGCTCGGCACCAACCAGCCGAAACTGCAGGAAATCGTCGCGCTGATGGAAGCCAACCTTGAAGAGCCGATCGACCTGGACGAACTGGCGGTGTACGTCGCCGTGTCGCGCCGCCAACTGGAGCGGTTGTTCCAGAAATACCTGCACTGCTCGCCATCGCGCTACTACCTCAAATTGCGCCTGATTCGCGCGCGGCAGTTGCTCAAGCAAACGCCGATGTCGATCATCGAAGTAGCGTCGGTGTGCGGGTTTGTGTCCACGCCGCACTTCTCCAAGTGCTACCGCGAATACTTTGGCATTCCGCCACGCGATGAGCGCGTAGGTTCCAACACGACCCAGCAAGTGGCGATGATGCCGATTCCGCAGGCGTTGGTGCTGTCACCGTTGTCGGGGCCGATGTCGGCGTTGAGCCAGGCGCGTAATGAGTCGACGTTTGCCAGTGTAAGGCTTTAGACCGAGGTGGCTTTATCGCAGCGATGCGGCGACCCGACAAGCCAGCTCCCACATTTGAATTGTGAACCCAGTCAAATGTGGGAGCTGGCTTGCCTGCGATAGCGGTCTATCAGGCGCCCGAGCTCTGCTTGAACTGCACCAAAGCCGGCAACAACTGCTTGTCGATCGCCTGGCGCACCGCCGGCAAAATCGTCGCGCTGCCGGTGTACATCTGCTCCACCATGCCCTTGAGTGCCTTGGCCCGTGCGGCACTCAAACCGCGCACCGCACACTCGCAAGCCTGCTCGGCGCTGGCGCCGCTGGATACCTCGAAACCCAGCGAGCGCAGCTGGCTCAGCAGGTCATCCTGGTCAATCAAGTCCGCGTGCATCATGACGTTTATCCTGGTGTAGGGAACGGGATTGAATGGGATTCTGGTAGGCCCTCGGCCGGTCGGCAAGGGCAGAATCGGCGAATGGCTCAGATGGCTATGAACAGGTCGTTTTCGGGTCATTTACCGACACCAACAATAGGCACACTGGAGGCCATGCACGCACCTTGAAGGTTTGGTCACCCTCGGGATGTCACGCTCACACCAAGCACTCTGCCCCGATCCAGTCACGGCTGGCCCGGGGCTTTTTTTGGCCGGGGTTTGTGGGAGCTGGCTTGCCTGCGATGGCCGCACCCCGGTCTACCTCTGCAACACCAATATCCGGGACAACAACTCATCCCGATCAATGTAACAACCCTGAAAATGCCGCGCCCCCGAAGCCGGATCAAACGCATTGCGCGCATGCAAGGTGCGGCGGTTATCAAAGCACCACAACTCACCCGGATTCAGGCGTTTGACCAGTCGAAAACGGTCTTCCCGCGTCATCGCAATAAAGCGCCGATACGCCCGATACAACAACGGCATCTGCTCCACCGGTGCCTCAAACGGCCCGCGCAAAAAGTTGGCCATGCGGATCTCCGCCACATCGCCCAAGGCATCCAGCGCAATGATCGGGGCCAGGCGGCGGTAGTCGCTGTGCCGGTCTTTATTGCGAAACTCCACCGGGATTTCACACAGGGCGCGAAACGCCTCGGGGTCTTCCGTGCGCAGCGCCTGGGCGATGGCAAACCCATCGACAAAAATGCTCTCGCCACCATCAGCGTCGTTCACCAGGCAATGCAAAAATTGCAGCCCCGGTTGCAGCTCCCGTGTCGGCAAATCACTGTGCAGCGGCAGGTTGAAAGCGGTGTAAGCATTGCTGTCGGCATCGGCCTTGGATTGCACGTTGAACAGCACGCCGAAGTTGCTCTCGCGGATAAACGAAATACGCTTGGCGATCAGTGCCAGCGAGCCCGGTTCGGTGGGCACGCCACGGATTTGCGTAAGGCCGCCGTCACGCAAGGCCAGCAGCCATTGCAACAGGGCTTTGGGGTCTTCCATCACCGCTGAGTATTCAAATATGGGCAGTTCGAAGGTGCTGCCCCACAGTTGCGACTGGGGTTTGGCAGCGCGGCGTTCGGCGCGTGATTGATCGTCATAGGCATGGGCGCGCAACCAGCCTGGATCGTACTGGCTGCGATGGCCGCCGTACCATTCCACGCACAGAAAACCTTGATCGATGCGCGCGCTGACTGCGCGCAGATGCTCGTCCACATCGACAATTTCCAGCACCTGCTCGCGGGTCACGCTGTACACGCATTGGGCACAGGGGCAGTTGTCCCGCAGCCACTGATGATGGAACGGGCTGACCCGCCCATCGGCCCACTGCACGCGAATCTGATCATCCAGCACCTGCGCCCCGGCAAGGTCGCAGATCTTCGGGTAAGTACGGAAATCGGCAACAGCGGCGGCGGTTTGCATGGTGATTCCTTATTGTTTTTTGGGTGGTAATCCGATCACTCGGCCCAGCAAGGCAGGGCGCGGCAGGTCGGCCTGTTCGGCACTGATGGTCGCCAGTTTCTCCAGCGTGGCCTCGGTAAACGGCGCTGAATGCGGCCCCGCCAGATCGACGTGCAGCAGCATCTGCTCGTTGCCGGCCAACTCCTTCGTGTCGCCCACAAGGTGCAGGCTGTGATAGAGGTGCAGGCGCTTGGCGTCGTGGGCGATCAGTTGGGTGTGCACTTCGACCTCGGCGCCGAGTTTTACTTCGTGCAGGTAGTTCAGGTGCAGTTCCAGGGTGAACAGCGAGTGGCCGCTGGCTTCGCGGTTTTCGCTGTCCAGCCCGAGAGTGTCCATCAGCGCGTCGGTGGCGTAGCTGAAGATCAGCAGGTAAAACGCATCACGCAGGTGGCCGTTGTAATCCACCCAGTCGGGCTGGATGTGGGTGGTGTAGGTGGTCAGTGCAGGCA
>NZ_VBVZ01000574.1 GCF_005863185.1 Pseudomonas edaphica | reverse complement strand
CTCCCACACAAGCCCGGTTTCTACACTGAGCGAGCAAGTCTTCCAAAATAATAAGAAACCGGAGAACAACCATGTCCCTTAGCGTGTTCGACCTGTTCAAGATTGGCATCGGCCCCTCCAGCTCCCATACCGTCGGCCCGATGCGCGCCGCCGCTCGATTCGTCGAAGGCCTCAAGCGCGACAACCTGCTGAGCGCCACCAGCGGCATCAAGGTGGAGCTCTATGGCTCGCTGGGCGCCACCGGCAAAGGTCACGGCAGCGACAAGGCCGTGTTGCTGGGCCTGGAAGGCGAACACCCAGACACCGTGAATACTGAAACCGTCGCCGCACGCCTTGCGCAAATGCGCGGTGACGGTCGCTTGAACCTGCTCGGTGAACACAGCATTGCGTTCAACGAGAAAGAACACCTGGCGATGATTCGCAAGCCTCTCGCCTACCACCCCAATGGCATGATTTTTCGTGCCTTCGACGCCGCCGGTATCCAGATCCGCAGCCGCGAGTATTACTCGGTCGGCGGTGGGTTTGTGGTGGATGAAGACGCTGCCGGCGCTGACCGGATTGTCGAAGACACCACGCCGCTGACCTTCCCTTTCAAGCACGCCAAGGACTTGCTTGGCCATTGCGCCACCTACGGACTGTCCATCAGCCAGGTGATGCTCACCAATGAAAGTGCCTGGCGCCCGGAGGCGGAGACTCGCGCCGGCTTGCTGAACATCTGGCAAGTGATGCAGGACTGCGTGGATGCCGGGTGTCGCAACGAAGGCATCTTGCCCGGCGGCTTGAAGGTCAAGCGCCGTGCGGCGGCGCTGCATCGGCAGCTGTGCAAGAACCCCGAATCGGCATTGCGCGACCCGTTGTCGGTGCTGGATTGGGTCAACCTGTATGCGCTGGCGGTCAACGAAGAAAACGCCAACGGCGGGCGCGTGGTCACCGCGCCCACCAACGGTGCGGCCGGGATTGTGCCGGCGGTGTTGCATTACTACATGCGCTTTATCCCCGGCGCGAACGAGGACGGCGTGGTGCGCTTTCTGCTCACCGCCGCCGCCATCGGTATTTTGTACAAGGAAAACGCCTCGATTTCCGGCGCCGAAGTCGGCTGCCAGGGCGAAGTCGGCGTGGCCTGTTCCATGGCCGCAGGCGCTTTGTGCGAAGTGTTGGGCGGCAGCGTGTCCCAAGTGGAAAACGCTGCCGAGATCGGCATGGAACACAACCTCGGCCTGACCTGCGACCCGATTGGCGGGCTGGTGCAGGTACCGTGCATCGAGCGCAACGCCATGGGCTCGGTCAAGGCGATCAATGCCGTGCGCATGGCCTTGCGTGGTGACGGGCAGCACTTTGTCTCACTCGACAAGGTCATCCGCACCATGCGCCAGACTGGCGCCGACATGAAAAGCAAATACAAGGAAACCGCCCGTGGCGGTTTGGCCGTCAACATTATCGAGTGCTGACGCCTACAAGCGCGTCCGCACGTTTTTCAGGAGCTGAACATGTCCACCGAAACCCTGTTGAAAACCCCATTGCACGCGCTGCACATCGAGTTGGGCGCGCGCATGGTGCCCTTCGCCGGCTACGACATGCCGGTGCAATACCCGCTGGGCGTAATGAAGGAACACCTGCACACCCGTGATCAAGCCGGGCTGTTCGACGTGTCCCACATGGGCCAGATCCGCCTGACCGGCGCCAACGCCGCCAAGGCCCTGGAAACCCTGGTGCCGGTCGACATCATCGACCTGCCAGTCGGCATGCAGCGCTACGCCATGTTCACCAACGACCAGGGCGGCATCCTTGATGACCTGATGGTGGCCAACCTGGGCAACGACGAGCTGTTCCTGGTGGTCAACGCAGCCTGCAAGGACCAGGACCTGGCCCACCTGCGCAAACACATCGGCGAGCAGTGCAGCATCGAACCGCTGTTCGAAGAGCGCGCCCTGCTGGCCTTGCAAGGCCCGGAGGCAGTGAAAGTGCTGGCGCGCCTGGCGCCGGAAGTCACCAAAATGACTTTCATGCAGTTCGCCACCCTGCGCCTGCTGGGCGTGGACTGCTACGTGAGCCGCTCGGGCTACACCGGTGAAGACGGTTTCGAGATTTCCGTACCGGCGGCCAATGCCGAGAGCCTGGCGCGCAGCCTGCTCGCCGAAACCGAAGTTCAAGCCATCGGCCTGGGCGCCCGCGATTCCCTGCGCCTGGAAGCCGGCCTGTGCCTGTATGGCCATGACATGAACACCGAAACCACGCCGATCGAAGCCAGCCTGCTCTGGGCGATCTCCAAGGCCCGTCGTGCCGATGGCGCGCGTGCTGGCGGCTTCCCGGGCGCTGACCGCATCTTCACCCAGCAACAAGCCGGCGTAAGCCGCAAGCGCGTGGGCCTGCTGCCACAGGAACGGACCCCGGTGCGTGAAGGCGCAGAAATCGTCGACGAACACGGCACGGTGATCGGCAGCGTGTGCAGCGGCGGTTTTGGCCCGACACTGGGCGGCCCATTGGCCATGGGTTACCTGGACAGCGCATTTGTCGCACTGGACACCGAAGTGTCTGCGTTGGTACGTGGGAAAAAGGTGCCACTACGTGTAAGTAAAATGCCATTTGTACCGCAACGTTACTACCGTGGCTGATTGACTGTTCCTATAAGTAACGCGGTTGCGTTAACGCGCACTAATTTGTAACGCAACCGCCATAAAAGAGTGCATTGACGATAGTCATTTTAATAGGCGCAAACCTATAACAAGTGAGCAACGCTATCGAATATGTGGGATCCACTTTTAGTCAACGAAGTGTCATATGGCCGAGCAAAACCTGGGGATTCTCCGGGGCTTGTTTTTTCCATATTAGTTGACGTAGAGTTTAGCCACTGTGTTTGCATGGGTCGCTTTGAACCTGGACCTGGGCAGTAGCCATAAGTTTGCTACAACCCGTTCGACGTCTCTTACTTTCCTGCAACCCAGCCCAGTACTCTTTCATGTGAAAGGGGCTGTCATTAATTTTTAGCGTCAAAGGAAATAAGAAATGTCGAATCGTCAGAGCGGTACCGTCAAGTGGTTTAACGACGAGAAAGGGTTTGGTTTTATCACTCCAGAAAGCGGTCCGGATCTGTTCGTGCATTTCCGCGCTATTCAGGGCAATGGCTTCAAGAGCCTGAAAGAAGGCCAGAAAGTGTCTTTCATCGCCGTGCAAGGCCAGAAAGGCATGCAGGCTGACGAAGTACAAGCAGAAGGCTGATCCTTACTGCGACAAAAAGCCCCTGATGGTGACATCAGGGGCTTTTTTATGTGCGTTTGCTCGTAAAATGGCTTTTTTCTCAAGAGAGACGGCCATGCCCAAACCTTTGTTGAGCCCCCAAGGCGAATTCCCCGCCGTTGGCCTGGGCCGTCGTCTGGCAGCGATGTTCTATGACTTCCTGTTGTGCACCGCCCTGCTGATCGTCACCGCGTTTATCTACAAGCTGGTGTGGATGGCGTTTATCGGCGAAGCCAGGATGCGCACGCTCACCGAGTCCGGCGCGCTGGACGGCGACCCGCTGCTGTCGACGATCCTGTTTTTTGTGCTGTTTGGTTTCTTCGCCAAGTTCTGGACCCATTCGGGGCAGACATTGGGCATGCAGGTGTGGGGCGTGCGCGTGCAGAACGCAGACGGCTCGCGCATCAGCCTATGGCAGGCGCTGCTGCGCTTTGTGGTGGCGATTGCATCGTGGTTGTGCGTGGGGTTGGGGTTTGTCTGGTCGGTGTTTGATAAGCGCAAGCGCAGCTGGCATGACATCTACTCGGATACGCAGCTGGTGCACATTCCAAAGCAGAAAAAGTAACCCAAGAACACTAGAGATCAAGTGTGGGAGCTGGCTTGCCTGCGATAGCGGTTTATCAGTCAATGCTGCTGTGACTGAACGATCGC
>NZ_VBVZ01000573.1 GCF_005863185.1 Pseudomonas edaphica | reverse complement strand
ATTGTTAACTGTCAGACCGCTATCGCAGGCAAGCCAGCTCCCACACTGACTGCATTCAGGGCATCAGGCCCCGTGGCACTTCTTGAATTTCTTCTCACTGCCGCACGGGCACGGATCGTTGCGACCCACGTCCTTCAACGCGTTGCGCACCGGCTCCTGGTGAGCGTGGCCGCAGTTCGGGCCGTGGACATGGCCGTGGTCGTGATCATGGCCGTGATCATGCTGATCGTGATCGTGGTTGCAGTCAGGACCATGGACATGGGGTTGCTGAGTCATCGATGTCGCTCCGGAATAAAATCGCCGGGGATTATCTCGCCATTGTGGGCGACCTGCACGTCATTACCGATGAATAATCCGGTTTTCAGCTCGCCTTCCAGGCGATAGGGCACGGGTTTGGTCGGGTTTTTGAGCATTTGCACCACATCGCGGATCTTCGGCCAGAGGTTGGTGCGCACCTTCACCCGAAAAAAACCATGACTGCGCGGCGGTATGGTCAGCCATTCGTTGGACTCGCCTTCGGTGAGCACAAAACCGCCCAGGCTGACCTTATAGATCAGGCCGCGCACCGTGAGATCGGCGTCGTCGCGGTTATCGACGCGAAACCACAGTTTGAACTTCTGCTCCAGCAGCTTGGCCCGTACCACCTCGACTTTCACCAGGGCGACGTGGGGCGTAGGCGCATCGTCTTCAAACCACGACGCGCAGCCGCTGAGACTCAAGGTCAACGCCAGCATCAAGCTGTACATCCGAAGCATGGCGTTTTCCCTGTGGGTGATTAGAGGTAGCTGGAACAGCACTTCTTGAATTTTTGGCCACTGCCGCACAAACATACATCATTGCGCCCGGCCTTGAACTCAACCGTCGGATCGATGAAGTACCAGCGCCCGTCATTCTGTACGAAAGACGACTGCTCACGGTGGCTGTGTTCGCCGGTGCTGTCATGCCAGCGTGCGGTAAAGGTCACGAATGCATGTTCCGGCTGGCCGCCGAACACTTCCGAACTTTCCACCTCCAGGCCCAGCCAGGTGCTCTGCGCGCTCCAGGCGCTGATCGCAATGCGGTCCAGGCCGGCTTGCTGCGCGGGCAAGGTTGTGGCCACCAGGTAGTCCACCAGGCCCAGCACATAGGCGCTGTAGCGCGAGCGCATCAGCGCGGTGGCGCACGGCGCCGGGTGGCCGGCGTGATAGTGGCCGCAGCAGGCATCCAACAGGTTGCCGCTGCCGCAGGGGCAAATGGATGTACTCATCGGGTTACCACCAATACTTTCCAAAATTTTCCGGGTTGGCCCAGAAACGGGCGTTGAGCCAGTCGGGCACCTGTTTGTAGTCAAGCAGATCATAGGTAAACAGTGTCAGTACCTGCTCGTCGCGCTGGAAACGCTCGCCGGCTTGCAGGGCCAGGGAGAAGAAGTCGGTGTCTTTCCAGCCGCAGGCGCCCAGGTCCACCAGCACCGCAATGCGGCTGCTATTAAGGTTGCGAATGCCGCCGAGCAAGGTCAGGCCTTGCGGTTTTGACAGGTGCTCCAGGCAGTCGACCACCAGCGCCAGGTCAAAACGCTGCGCCGCCAGTTCTGCCGGCAACGGCCCGGGCGGGGCGATGGCCACGATGGTGTCCGGGTGCTCGGCCTGGAACGCCTCCAGCGCCGGAAACTGGCTGGCGCCCAACAACAACAGGCGTTTGGGCTGGTGTAAATCGAGCAAAGCGGCCAGGGCTTGCTGGGGTGTACGGGAAGAAATACCAGCGGTCATCACAGATCCTCACATCAGAACCCTAGAGACTAGCGCGGCTGAGCGTGCGGGCCTAGAGCGGGCGGCAGCGAAAAGTCCTACAAATGCTGCGATCCTCAATGAAACCGGGGGTGTGGCGTACTGGCGCAGATGAAAAGAGCGGTCTTTACTCCACCTGTCGGCCCCCGCCGATCCCCTCAGGAGAAATCACATGAGCATCATGCGGACAGCTCTACCCTTGGTTCTGCTAACCGGAGTATTGACAGGTTGCGCAGGGTTGCAAAAAACCGATTGGCCCACCTGTGCAGCAGTCGGTGGTGTGACGGGCGCTGCCATTGGCGCCACTGAAAGTTCAGCCTATGCGGGCGCAGGCGCGCTGTTGATCGGCGGCATGGCCGGCGCCTATTGCTGGGTGCATGGCGATGGCGACGAAGATGGTGACGGTGTGCCGGACAGCCGCGACAAGTGCCCTGGCACGCCAAAAGGCGTGCAGGTCGATGCCAATGGTTGCCCACCCGCACCGCCGGCCGCCGTGGTTGAGGAAGTGGTGGTGGTCAAGGAAGAAACCATCGTGATTCGCGATGTGCACTTCCAGTTCGATTCGGCCAAGTTGACGGCAGCGGACAAAACCAAGCTCGACATCATTGCCACTCGCCTGAAAAAAGAAGCCCCAGGCGCGCAACTGCGGGTCAGTGGGCATACCGACAGCGTCGGTAAAGATGCCTACAACCAGAAACTCTCGGAAAAACGCGCTCATTCGGTGACGGATTACCTGGTCAGCTCCGGTGTGCCTCGCAGCAACTTTGTCTCGGTGACCGGTGCTGGCGAAAGCCACCCAGTGGCCGACAACAAAACCGCTGAAGGGCGTGCGTTGAACCGTCGCGTGGAAATCCAGATCAACCGCTGACAGCCCTTGCCCCTGCGGGCACCGCAGGGGCATTGCCGGCGAGCCCTGGCAAGTTTTTTCATCCTTCACTGGCAAATCGCCTGCAGAAGTCGGTACTGTGCGCCCAAAGAATAATAGGCAGGGGCATGCGGGATGAAGGTGTTTTGGGGGCTGGGAAAGTTTCTGACGTTGTTGTTCTGGGTAGTGGTGCTGGTCAACCTGTTCCGGCCGCTGACGAATCCGTTTCACCTGTTGGTCAGCCTGGCCGGCAGTCTGTTGATGCTTACCCACCTGCTTGAATTGCTGTTGTTCAACAGCAGCTTGAAACACCGTGCCCACCCTTGGCGTGACCGCTTGCAGATTCTGCTGGTGGGGATGTTCCATGTGCGGGGCCTGTCGGCGCCTGCTGCGGTTAATGAAACGAACGAGGAGGCCAATCATGCGTAAGGTTTTTCTGTTGGCCCTGTTGGTCAGCCCCATTGCTATGGCGCAGAGCGTCAGTGTTGAAACCAACTCGCTGATGCGCCTGCCCAGCAGCACCAGCGTGTTGCAACTGGAGCGCCTGGATGTGGCGGACTACGGCACGTTGCTGGTGCCGGCGACCATCAGCCAAGTGACCGTGGATGAGTTGCACCTGGGTCGCGAGGCGCGTATCACCATCGCCCCCGGCAATACCGCGCTGCAATTGCAGGTGCGTAATGCGCAACTGGAACATGGCAGCCAGATCACGTCGCGCGGCGCCCCCGGTACCCACGAAAAGCCGGCCAAGGCCGGGCGTGACCTGGTGCTGCGCATTAACGCGCTGACCGCCGAAGAGCTGTCGGTGGACGCGCGTGGCGGCGCCGGTGCCCAAGGTTATGCCGGCCTCGATGGCGCCAACGGTGTGGACCCAGGCTGCACCTGGGGTTCCGCCGGGCGTGGTGCCAATGGCGATAACGGCGGCGACGGCCTGCCGGGCGCGTCGGGGGCGACTGTGCGGGTTGAGCTGCCACAGAGCTTCCCGGCCGAGCAGATCAAAGTGTGGGTCGACGGCGGGCCGGGTGGCTTGGCCGGTACGGCGGGCAAACCGGGCAAAGGCGGGCAGTCCAAAGGGTGCCTGGTGTACCGCGCCGACGGTGGTGATAAAGGCCGGCCAGGGCTGGAAGGCCAGCCGGGGCCGGCTGGGCCTGCGGGGGCTGTGACTATTCAGCGGTTGTGAGTCGCTTGAACTGACGCTATCGCGGGCAAGCCCGGCTCCCACAGGTTGGAATGCATTCCAAATGTGGGAGCCGGGC
>NZ_VBVZ01000572.1 GCF_005863185.1 Pseudomonas edaphica | reverse complement strand
GGCGTGCAGAAGATCGTGAAAGTGTTCGAATACATCGACTGATGTAATCGCCAGCCACAAAAAAGGGCGCCGTGCATTGACTGCACGGCGCCCTTTTTATTGCCCAGGGTTTACTGGTATTGCTGGTACGGGTTGCCCTGGAACTGGTTGTTCTGCTGCGGCGCCTGTTGTTGCTGCTGTTGACCAGGCTGGCCGTATTGCTGGCCGGGGATCGGGCCGAGGTTAACTTCTACACGACGGTTCTGGGCACGGCCATTCACATCGGCGTTGCTGGCAATCGGGTTATCCGGGCCGGCACCGCGGGCGCTCAGGTTGGTCGGGCTGACGCCTTGAGAGGTCAGGTAGTTGGCCACGCTCTGGGCACGACGCTGGGACAGGTCCATGTTCAACTGGCGGCTGCCCGTGCTGTCGGTGTAGCCGACAATCTGGATGGTGTTCTGGTTGAACTGCTTGAGGGAGTTGGCCAGGTTGTTGAGCGGCTGGTAAAAACTGCTGGCGATGGCGTCGGAGTTGGTCGCGAAGGTAATGTTACCCGGCATGATCAACTTGATCTGGTCACCCTGGCGCTGCACTTCAACACCGGTGTTGGCCATGCTTTCGCGCAGTTTCTTTTCCTGCTGGTCGGCGTAGTAGCCATAACCGGCGGCGCCCAGGCCTGCAATAGCACCACCGATCAGTGCGCCCTTGCCACGGTTGTTATGGTCGATGGCAGCACCCGCCAGCGCACCGGCCAGAGCACCCAGGCCGCCGTATTTGGCGGTTTTGCTGATACCCCCTTCGGAACCGTTGCTGGCCTGTCCCTGGCTGCCGCCATAAGGATTAGGTGAAGCGCAGCCGGACAACAGGGCTACGGCGGTAGCGACAACAAGCAGACGACGCGGAGTGAACATGAAGGGAGCTCCTACTTTTGCATTCTGTGGTGCAGAGGACATTGGCAATCGACCTGTGCGGAGTTTGGAACGCGACAAACGGTAAAAATTCCGTGGCCACGTCCCGAGCCAGAACAAAATACTGGCCCCTATCACCGCCAGGGAAACCGTAGCAGACGCAGGCTGAACGCGACCTGCGTTTTTTGCTACTGCGGTGCTTGAGAGAGAACAGCCCCCGCCCAGGAATTATTTCCAGGCGTCCCCTCAAGCCCGCACAAACGGGTTCTCGCGCATCTCATCACCCAAACAGGTGTCCGGCCCATGCCCTGTCACCACGGTCGCGCCCTCATCCAGGGTGTACAACCGCTGCTTGATCGAGCGCACGATAGTCGCCTGGTCGCCACCCCACAGGTCGGTACGCCCCACGCCGCGCTTGAACAAGGTATCGCCGGCGATCAGCAGCTTGGCATCGGCAAACCAGAAGCTCATCGAACCCGGTGTGTGCCCCGGCGTATGCAGCGCCACCCCACAACCACACGCCAACTCCTCATCGTCCTCCAGCCAGCGGTCCGGCGACGGCACCGGCGTGTAGGGCACACGAAACATCTGGCATTGCATTTCCAGGTTATCCCAAAGAAATTGGTCTTCTTTGTGCAAATGCAGCGTGGCGCCGGTCTTCTCTTTCAACTGGCCGGACGCCAGGAAGTGATCCAAGTGGGCGTGGGTGTGGATAATGCTCACCACCTTGAGGCCCAGCGCATCAAGGCGCGCAAGGATCAGCTCGTGATTGCCGCCCGGGTCGACCACAATGGCTTTTTTGCTGATCGGATCGCCAATGATGGTGCAGTTGCACTGCAAAGGGCCGACGGGGAAGGTTTCGCGGATCAGCACGGGTTTTTCGATATTCATGGGCGTTCCTGCAAGCTCTATGGCACATTCCAGGCGCAGTATGGTGGAGCTTGCTGCGGATTCGAAGGGCATCAGCTGCTAAGCTACTCCAGCGCCATGGAACCCGCACCGCAGCGTCGCATTTGGAGCAAGACGTATGGCCAATCCTCGGATCATCTGCGAACACTGCGATTGCGTGTACGAAAAGGTCACGCTCGCCAAACATCAAAAAGCCCTGTGCACCCGTTGCGCGGGCGTGTTGCAGCGCTACAACGGTTTGTCGGTGCAACAGCGCCTCGCGCTCACCGTTACCGCAGCCGTGTTGTGGACCTTTGCCAATTTCTATCCGGTGATGAGCATCAGCCTCAAAGGCTTGAAAAACAGCGCGACCCTGTGGGACTCGGTGGTCGCGCTGAGCCTGGGGCCGATCACTTTTATTGCGCTGGTCGCGGCGATCTCGATCATCATCGCGCCGGTTTTTCAGTTGCTCTTGCTGATGTGGGTGCTGAGTTTCGCCCTGGCCGGCAAGCGCTCGCCAGCGTTCAAACTGTGCATGCGCTGGCTGGAAGCCCTGAGGCCGTGGAGCATGCTCGAAGTCTGCCTGCTGGGCGCCATGGTCGCGGTGTTCAAGCTGGCCGGCATGCTCGACGTGATCCCCGGCACCGGCCTGTTCGCCCTCGCCGCCCTCGCCTTGCTGCTGATTCGCATCGCCGGGCGTGACGTACGCGACTTGTGGGACGCCGTATGAACTCGCCACCGACCGCCCGTGAACTCAACCTGTGCCTGTGCCACACCTGCGGCCAGCCGTGCGACATGCGCGACGAACCCAGCGAGTGCGAGCGCTGCGGCGCGCCGTTGCACCGGCGTAAAGTCCACTCGCTGACCCGCACCTGGGCCTACATGCTCACGGCACTGGCGTTTTATATCCCGGCGAATTTATTGCCGGTGATGAACACCACCCTGCTTGGTTCCGGCGCGGACAGCACCATCATGAGCGGCGTGCTGGAGTTCTGGCAGCATGGTGCCTGGGACATTGCCCTGATCATTTTCATTGCCAGCATTGCGGTGCCGGGTATCAAGTTTCTCTCGCTGACCCTGCTGCTGGTCACCGTGCAGCGCAACAGCCTGTGGGCGCGCAAGGAGCGCTCGAAGCTGTTTCGGTTTGTCGAGCTGATCGGCTACTGGTCCATGCTCGATGTGATTGTGGTCGCGCTGGTGGCCGCGCTGGTCAAGTTCCAGGCGCTGGGCACCATCGAGCCGCGCCTGGGCATTTTGTTTTTTGGTCTGGTGGTGGTGTTCACCATGCTCGCGGCGATGAGTTTCGACCCGCGCCTGATCTGGGAAAACCCACACAACGAGGAGATCTCGGATGAGTTCACGCAACACTGACACCCCCGCCGGCTCACCGGCGATCAAGACGCGGCGCTTCAGCGTTTCGCTGGTGTGGATCGTGCCGATCGTGGCGGTGCTGGTGGGCATCTCGCTGGTGGTACACAGCGTGCTGCAACAGGGGCCTATCATCGTCCTCAACTTCAAGACCGGCAACGGCCTGGTCGCCAATAAAACCGAAGTCAAATACCGCAACGTGGTGATCGGCCAAGTCTCGGATGTGGCCTTGAGCGATGACCAGAAAAGCGTCAACGCCACCATCAAGTTGGCCAAGCAGGCGGAAAGCTTCACCCGTGAAGACTCCAAGTTCTGGGTGGTGCGCCCGCGCATCGGTGCCGGTGGCGTGTCGGGCATCGATACCCTGCTGTCCGGTGACTATATCGGTGCCGATATCGGCCAATCCGATACCCGCGCCAAACAGTTCAAGGGCCTGGAAAACCCGCCGCCCATCACCTATGGCGAGCCGGGCAAACGCTTCACGTTGCATACCCAGGGCCTGGGCTCGCTGGATATCGGCTCGCCGGTGTACTACCGCAAGATCCCGGTGGGCCAGGTGGTGGCCTACGAGCTGGATGACGATGGCAAGGGCGTGAAGATCGAGGTTTTCGTGCATGCGCCCAATGATGTGTACGTCACCGAAAACACGCGATTCTGGAATGCCAGCGGCATTGACCTGAGCGTCGGCGCCAATGGTTTTGCGCTGAAAACCGAGTCCTTGTCATCGATGTTGGCCGGCGGCATC
>NZ_VBVZ01000571.1 GCF_005863185.1 Pseudomonas edaphica | reverse complement strand
AGGCAAGCCAGCTCCCACAGTTGGATTTTCGGTGGTTTTGCTAACTCAGTCGTTCGGCCAGCAGAGGCAACAACCGCTCGCATGACGCCTCGATTTTCACCTGCAACAGCTCATCCCCACGGGTCTTGCCCAGGTTGATGGCAATTACCGACTTGCCTTGCTCCACCATCGCCTTGCACAGGCGAAATGCGGAATAGGCCATTAGCGAAGAACCCACCACCAGCAGCCCGTCTGCATGCCCCACGGCGGCCATGGCCCTGGCTGCCGTAGCCGGTGCCACGTTCTCGCCAAAAAACACAACGTCTGGCTTCAAGCGCTCGCCATTGCAATGGGGGCAGCGCGGCACCTGGAAGCGTTCTTCAAAGGTCGGATCGAGCAGGGTGTCACCGTCGGGCGCCTGCACCGCGTGGACCTGCACCAGGTAAGGATTGTCGATTTCCATCTGCCGCTGAATCACATCGCGGGTACTGCGCTGCTGGCAGTCCAGGCACAGCACACGATGCAGGCTGCCATGCAGTTCGATCACATCATGGCTGCCGGCCTGATCATGCAGGGTGTCGACGTTTTGCGTGATTAGCCCGCTGATACGGCCACGCTGCTGCAGCGTGGCCAGCGCCAGATGAGCCTGGTTCGGCTGCGCAATACGCACCCGTGGCCAACCCAGCATGGCGCGTGCCCAATAGCGGCGACGCGCTTGCGCGGTGGCGAGGAATTCCTGGTACATCATCGGCGCCTTGCCACGGCGCACGCCTTCGCTGTCGCGATAATCCGGGATGCCCGATGACGTGCTGATACCTGCACCGGTCAAGACCAAAAAGCGTCGTTCAGCCATGGCCCGGTACAGGGTGTCGAGGTGATTTTCTTGATGGTCCAGCGTATCGAGCATGGGTTCCCCTATTCGCCGCGGATGTATTGCTCCAGCTGTTTGATCAGGTCGGTCTGTTCGGCAATGGCCTCTTTTACCAAGTCACCGATGGACAGCAGGCCCTTCAGTTCGCCGTCTTCGACCACTGGGAGGTGGCGCAAGTGACTGTCGGTCATGATGTTCATGCATTCTTCGACACTTTTATGGGTATCCACGGTGATGACCGGTGAACTCATCACCTCATGGACCTTTGTGGTAACCGAAGAGAGTCCCTTGAGGATGAGTTTGCGGGCGTAATCACGTTCGCTGATGATTCCGACAACCGCGCCGTCTTTGACCACCGGCAAGGCCCCGACGTTTTTCTCTGACATCCGCACCAGCGCCTCAAAGACCGTGTGGTCCCATTGAATGGTATGGACGTCCTGGTTCTTCTGGTCCTTGGCTTTGAGCAGTTGTGCAACGGTTTTCATGGCGGCCACTCCGGTGTTGTTATTAGGAAGTCAGCGAGTCCCTTACAGAATCCTAGACGGGCTACAGCGCCGCAAGGCCCAAAGCGGCGTTAAACCCGTCGAAAAACGTCATTCGCCGGATTATTTCGCTATTCAGCCGGCACTGTTCGGCTTTTTCGCCCGCTTTGGAGCGCCTGTCGTCTTGCGCGGTGCAGCCTTGCGCTTGTTTTTCCACGGCGTAGCACCTCGGCCTGCCGGGCTGGCTGGGCCGGTGATGGTCATGCGCATGCCATTGCAGCGTGCCACTTGTTTGCTCATCCAGGCCGCCTGCTTGGCGACGAATTCTTCCAGGCTCATTTCACCGCTTTGCACCATGTCCAGCGCCTGCTCCCAGATCGCGGTGGTGCCTGGGTCGGCAATCGCCCGAGGCACCGCGTCGATCAGGCTGAACGCAGCCGGAGTGGCTGACAGTGCCTTGCCGTTTTTGACCAGATAACCCCGGTCGAGCAAACCCTGGATAATCCCCGCGCGGGTGGCTTCGGTGCCGATGCCGGTGGTGTCCTTGAGCTTTTGCTTGAGCAGCGGGTCTTCCACCAGTTTGGCGACGTTTTTCATCGCCTTGATCAGGTCGCCCTCGGTGAAGGGCTTGGGCGGCTGGGTCCAGAGGTCCTTGAGGTTGACCTTGGCCACCGCGTAATCCTGGCCTTGCACCAAGGTCGGCAAGGCCTGCGGTGCAGGAGCTTCACGGCCTTTGGCAGGCGCCAGCGCCTCGGGCAGGGCGCGTTTCCAGCCCGGCTCGATGATGACTTTGCCTACCGCGCGCAAGGCTTGGCCGGCGCAATCGAAATCCGCTTGGGTGCGATCGTATTCATGGTTGGGCAGGAACTGCGCCAGGTAACGCGCGCGAATCAGCGTGTAGACCGCACGGTGTTTGCCGGCCAGTTGCGCGACGTCCTTACCGGCACCCGTAGGAATGATGCCGTGGTGCGCGCTGACCTTGGCGTCGTTCCAGGCCCGCGAGCGGCGTTGCGGGTTGATATGCGGCATCAACTCATTCACCGCCGCATCCGCGCGGGCCAGCGCGGCCAAGATCTTCGGCGCATCACTGTGTTGGCTGAGCGGCAGGTAGCCGCAATCACTGCGAGGGTAGGTGATGACTTTGTGGGTTTCGTAAAGGGACTGCGCGATGTCCAGGGTTTCCTGGGCGCCGAGGCCGAGCTTCTTGGAACAGATTTCCTGCAACGTGCCGAGGTCGAAGGGCAGGGGCGCCACCTCGCGCACGCGTTCGGTACGCAGTTTGACCAACCTGGCGCTGGCGGCGTTGGTCATCGCATCGGCAGCATCGCGAGCCAGTTGTGGGTTAAGACAGCGGCCTTGATCGTCGCAGGCATCCTCAGCGGCCCGCCATTGAGCCGTAAAGGTCATGCGCTCATGCCGCAAGTCGACATCAATGGCCCAGTAAGCCACCGGCACAAAGTCGGCGATGCTGCGGTCGCGGTCCACCACCAGGCGCAAGGTCGGGGTTTGCACGCGGCCCACCGGCAATACGCCTTGATACCCGGATTGACGCCCGAGCAAGGTAAACAAGCGACTCATGTTCATGCCGATCAACCAGTCGGCGCGTGAGCGGCCGAGGGCCGAGTGATACAGGCTGAAGGTTTCGGCGCCGGGTTTGAGGGCGGCGAGGGCTTTGCGAATGGAGGCGTCATCCAGCGCCGACAGCCACAAACGCTGGATCGGCCCGCGATAGCGGCAATGCTCCACCAACTCACGGGCGATCATTTCGACTTCGCGGTCGGCGTCGGTGGCGATCACCAGTTCCTGGGCTTCCCCGAGCAAACGCTTGACGGCCTTGAACTGGCTGGCGGTCTTGGGCTTGACCAACATCTTCCATTTTTCCGGCACGATTGGCAGGTCGGCCAGCACCCAGCGCTTGTATTTGGCGTCGTAGGCGTCGGGTGGGGCGGTTTCCAACAGGTGACCGATGCACCAGGTGACTGTGACCCCGTTACCCAGCCAGCACCCGTCGCCACGCCGACTGGCGCCGAGTACGGCCGCGATATCCTTGGCCTGGGAGGGTTTTTCACAGAGGTACAGCCGCATGGTCATCACATCAAATCGGGTCGATGCCTTGCAGGATGCTCAGTCAAAGGCAATTGAGCAACTGTTATCTGTATGGATGTACAGCAATTTGTGTGGTCAGCACTCAGAAAAATGTGGGCACTAGCCTGCCTGCGATACGGACAACTCGGCACATCTGACACTCCGAGGTGATGCAATCGCAGGCAAGCCAGCTCCCACAGGGGGCTTCAGCGTTTTGAAGATCAGTTGTTATTGATATCCACGTTCTTGGTTTCTTTCAGGCAGAACAACCCCACAATCAAGCTCACGCCGGTCACCACCACCGGGTACCACAAGCCGTAGAAGATATCGCCGGTGTACACCACCAAGGCAAACGACACGGTTGGCAGGAACCCGCCAAACCAGCCGTTACCGATGTGGTAGGGCAGCGACATCGAGGTGTAGCGGATGCGCGTCGGGAACAGTTCCACCATCAGTGCTGCCAACGGGCCGTAGC
>NZ_VBVZ01000570.1 GCF_005863185.1 Pseudomonas edaphica | reverse complement strand
CCTTCTACGTGCCCTCCACCACCCGCATCGGCCCCAATACCGACTTGTCGCAATTCCCGCCGGTGAGCGTCAGCGCCTCGGAGTTTTCCGAAGACGTCGCGCGTACCAACGTCGACCTGGTACGTGGTTACAAAGCCCTGCAAAACGAGTTCTGAACCATGAGCCGCCTGCTGATCCGCAACGCCCGCCTCGTCAATGAAGGCCAGGAATTCGACGCCGATGTGCTGGTCGCCAATGGCCGCATCGAGAAGATTGCCGGCAGCCTTGAAGGCTACAACGAGCCAGTGGAAATCGACGCCCAAGGCCAATGGCTGCTGCCGGGCATGATCGACGACCAGGTACACTTTCGCGAACCTGGCGCGCCGGACAAAGGCAGTTTCTACAGCGAATCCCGCGCGGCAGTGGCCGGTGGCATCACCAGCTTCATGGATATGCCCAACACCAACCCGGCCACGCTGAATCTGGAAGCACTGGCCGATAAAAAGCGTCGCGCTGCGCTGCATTCGGTGGCCAACTACGGCTTTCACTTTGGCGTGAGCAACGACAACCTCGACGTCGTCGCCGCCCTCGACCCGTGTGAAGTGGCCGGGGTCAAAGTGTTCATGGGCGCCTCCACCGGCAATATGCTGGTGGACGACCCACGGATTCTGGAGCGGCTGTTTGCGCAAGTGCCGACCATCCTGCTCGCCCACTGCGAACACACGCCGAGCATCCTGGCCAATGAGCAACGCCTGCGCGAGCGTTTCGGCGAGCACATCCCTGCGGTCGCCCACCCGCTGATCCGCGATGCCGAAGCCTGTTATCGCTCGTCGTCCCTTGCCGTGGAATTGGCCAAGCGCCATGGCACGCGCCTGCATGTGCTGCACCTGACCAGTGCCCGCGAACTGGCATTGTTCGAAGACAAACCCTTGGCCGAAAAGCGCATCACTGCCGAAGTCTGCCTGCACCACCTGCTGTTCGATGACCGAGACTACCATCGCCTCGGCCACCAGATTAAATGCAACCCGGCGATCAAGACCCGCGCCGACCGCGACGCGTTGCGCCTGGCCTTGTTGAGTGATCGTCTGGATGTGATTGGCACTGACCATGCGCCGCATACCTGGGCGCAAAAACAGTTGGGCTATCGTGAAGCGCCGTCCGGGTTGCCGCTGGTGCAGCACGCGTTGCCGGCGTTATTGGAACTGGTCATCGACGGGCATTTACCCCTGACCACGCTGGTGGCAAAAACCAGTCACCGGGTGGCCGATTTATTCGCCATCCCGGACCGTGGTTACTTGCGTGAAGGCTATTGGGCCGACCTGGTGCTGATCAAACCCGAGCCCGAAGGCAAACCGGTGAGCAGCCAGCCGATCCTCGCCCGCTGTGGCTGGACACCCTTCGCCGAACGCAGCTTTCGCCACAGCGTGAGCACCACGCTGGTGTCTGGCCACCTGGCGTGGCACAACGGCCAGGTGGTCGACAGCTGCCAGGGCTTGCCCTTGCATTTTCTGCGCTGACCGACGCCAGCGGGCTTGCCTTAATGCCATTCAGTCAAGAAGGCTGAAGGGTAAAAAGTAACCTGTGGCGAGGGAGCTTGCTGCCGTTGGAGTGCGCAGCAGTCCCATGCTTTTAAAGCAAAGAGCAGGGGCCTCTTCGCGGCCCAGCGGGAGCAAGCGCCCTCGCCACAGAGAAGGTGGCAACCTTCAATAGTTGTGCACCTGTGCTGCGATCAAGCCAACTCCCACAGCTTAAGCGCGGGGTTTTACCGTACCGCAATCGTTGCCCAGCCACTGGGCGTGGGTGTCCAGACTGCCCTTCTGCTGGACGCCGGTGGCATTGAAAGTACCGTTTACCTTGGTAGTGAATTCCTGCTGGCTCTGGAAGGTTGCAACGCCAGTGCCCTGGGCTTTCGGGCAGCTGAAACGGAATTTCCATTGGTTGCCGGTCTTGTCAGTCACTTCTTGCTTGCAGCCCGATTGCGGGTCGGTCAGCGGGATAGAATCAGAGGCGACCTGGGCAGGCGTCAGGCATACCTGCACGCCTTTACCGGCCATGGTGATGCCCTGTTTTTCCAGCATCGCACGCTGCTCAGGGGTCATCTGTTGCTTGAGCTGACCGAGGATCAGCGACAGGTCCGGCAAGTCCTGGTTATCGACTTTCATATTGCTGGTGGTCAATTCCCACAAGCCCGGCGCCAGCATCTGCGCCTGAGCCGCCACGGGCAGCGTCAATCCAACAACCATGGCCAAACCAAGCAGACGAGCATTCATCGAGTAACTCCTGGGTAATTGTGGGCGTTAGACGCCGCAAAGCCGCCAGTGTTGCACGGCAAATAAAATAGCGACATTCGCTGTGGAACATGGTCTGTTAGGCACTCGATTGCCTGGAGTAATGTCGTTCATGGATTTTTTTGGCCCGCACCTGCTCGCATACTTCATTGCCACGCTGCACTTTCTCGGCACGCTGGCCGCGATCCACGCGGTGCTGACGGTCAGGACCGCCCAAGGCTCGATCGCCTGGGCCTTGTCGCTGATGTTCATGCCTTACCTGACGCTGATCCCGTACCTGATCTTCGGCCGCAGCACCTTCGACGCGTACATCCAGGCACGTCGCCAAGCCAACCAGGAAATGCACACCGCCATCACCGAGCTGAACTGGCGCCCGTGGGTCGACGAAGCCCTGGCCGCGCGCAACTCCAGCGCCTACGGTTCCTTGCGCGCCATGCCCAAACTGGGGCGCATGCCGTGCCTGGCCAATAATGAAGTGCGTTTGCTGATCAATGGTGAAGCCACGTTCAGCGCGATTTTCGACGCCATTCGCAATGCCAAAACTGCGGTGCTGTTCCAGTTTTTCATCATTCATGACGACGAGCTTGGCAGACAGCTGCATGCGCTGCTGAAGGAAAAAGCTGCCGAAGGCGTAGACATTCACGTGCTCTACGACCGCATCGGCAGCCACGCCCTGCCCCACCGTTATGTGCAATCGCTGCGCGACGCCGGGGTCAAAGTCAAAGCGTTCGCCACCCGCAGCGGCTGGCTCAACCGTTTCCAGGTCAACTTCCGTAACCATCGCAAAATCGTGGTGGTGGACGGCATTACCGGCTTTGTCGGCGGGCACAACGTCGGCGATGAATACTTGGGCAAAAAGCCGCCGCTGGCACCGTGGCGCGACACCCATGTGCAGGTCACCGGCCCAGTGGTGGCGTGCCTGCAGGAGTCGTTTGCCGAAGACTGGTTCTGGGCGGCGCGCGAATTGCCACCGCTGATTTTGCCGGACACTTACCCCGAAGACGGCGTGCTCTGCCAATTACTCGCCAGCGGCCCGGCTGATCCGTATGAAACGTGTTCGCTGTTTTTTGTCGAAGCCATTCATGCGGCCACCGAGCGCGTGTGGATCACCAGCCCGTATTTCATCCCCGATGAAGCCGTGTTCTCGGCCTTGCGCCTGGCCGTGCTGCGCGGAGTCGACGTGCGCCTGTTACTGCCATCGCGCCCCGACCATCGCATCGTCTACGCCGCGTCCAGCCTTTATGCGATCGAAGCGGTACGCGCTGGCGTGCGGGTGTTCCGCTACAAGCCAGGCTTTTTGCATCAGAAGGTCGTGTTGGTGGACAGCGAAATCAGCGCCATCGGCAGTGCGAACATGGACAACCGTTCGTTCCGGCTGAATTTTGAAGTGATGTTGCTGACGGTGGACGAGGCGTTTGCCAGCGAAGTGGAGCAGATGCTGCTGGACGACTTCGCCCTTGCCCATGAAGTCAGCCAGGAAGAAAGCCGCGAGACTCGGCGCCTGCAACAGCTGGGCATGCGCGTGGCGCGGCTTATTTCACCCATCCTCTAAGCAACAACACCATACAACTGTGGGAGCTGGCTTGCCTGCGATGGCGGTGTATCAGGACTGGATAGTTACCTGGCACAC
>NZ_VBVZ01000056.1 GCF_005863185.1 Pseudomonas edaphica | reverse complement strand
TCCCAGACGTGCGCGACGTTGTGGTAGTGGCCCGCGAAGACGAGCCCGGCGACAAACGCCTGGTGGCGTACTACACCGCCTCGGCAGCGTTGCCAATCGAAGCCCTGCGCGGCCATCTGCAAGGCCAGCTACCGGATTACATGGTGCCGTCGGCTTATGTGTGGCTTGAGCTGTTACCGCTTACCGCCAATGGCAAGCTGGACCGCAAGGGCCTGCCGGTGCCGGATCAGAGTGCGCTGCTCAGCCGTGGCTACGAAGCCCCGGAAGGTGAAGTGGAAACCGTGCTGGCGCAGATCTGGCAGGACGTGCTCAAGCTTGAACGCGTCGGGCGCCATGATCATTTCTTCGAGTTGGGCGGGCACTCGTTGCTGGCGGTCAGCCTGATCGAACGCATGCGCCAGGTCGGCCTGAGCGCGGACGTGCGCGTGCTGTTCAGCCAGCCGAGCCTGGCGGCACTCGCGGCGGCAGTCGGCAGTGGGCGTGAAATTGTGGTGCCGGCCAATGGCATTATGCCGGGCTGCACACAGATCACGCCGTCGATGCTGACCCTGGTGCAGCTTGATCAACCGGCAATCGAGCGCATCGTCGCCAACGTGCCCGGTGGTGCGGCCAATGTGCAGGATATCTACCCGCTGGCGCCGTTGCAGGAAGGCATTCTTTATCACCATATCAGCGCCGAACAGGGCGACCCGTACCTGCTGCAATCGCGCATGGCGTTCGATAGCCTGGAGCGTTTGCACGGCTTTATGGGCGCGCTGCAACAGGTAGTAGCGCGTCACGACATCCTGCGCACCGGCGTGGTCTGGGAAGGGTTGGACAGCCCGGTGCAAGTGGTCTGGCGCGACGCGCAACTGAGTGTGCAGGAGGTGATCCTGGACCCGGCCGAGGGCGGCATCATCGAGCAATTGCACGCACGTTTCGATGCCCGTCACTACCGCCTGGATATTACCCAGGCGCCATTGCTGCGCATGGTTTACGCCCAGGACCCGGCGAATAACCGAGTCGCAGCGATCCTGCTGTTCCACCACCTGGCGCTGGACCATACGGCCATGGAAGTGGTGGGCCAGGAGATGCGCGCGTTTCTGTTCAACCAGGCGGACGCGCTGCCCGTGGCGGCGCCGTTTCGCAACTACGTGGCCCAGGCACGCCTGGGCGTGAGCGTGGCCGAGCATGAACAGTTCTTCGGCGCCATGCTCGCCGATGTGGACGAACCGACCTTGCCGTTTGGCGTGCAGGACGTGCAGGGTGATGGCCGTGATATCGAAGAGGCCGAGCAGCACCTGGACGCGGCGCTGGCCATGCGCGTGCGTGAGCAGGCGCGCCTGTTGGGCGTAAGTGCGGCGAGCCTGATGCACCTGGCCTGGGCGCAAGTGCTGGGCCTGGTGTCCGGGCGTGATGACGTGGTGTTTGGCACTGTATTGATGGGGCGCATGCAGGCAGGTGAGGGCGCCGATCGGGCGCTGGGCATGTTTATCAACACCTTGCCGCTGCGGGTGAATGTCGCGGCGGGCGCCGCCGTGGCGGTCAAGGCCACCCATTCGCGCTTGAGCGCCTTGCTCGGGCACGAACACGCGTCCCTGGCGCTGGCCCAGCGTTGCAGCGGCGTGCCGACCAGCGTGCCGCTGTTCAGCGCCTTGCTCAATTTCCGCCACAGCCGCCCCGACGAAATGGCCCGCGATGGCCACGGCATCTGGGAAGGCGTGCAACTGCTGGGCGGTGAAGAGCGCAGCAACTACCCGCTGACCTTGAGCGTGGATGATTTTGGCGCAGGCTTTGGCCTCAGCGTGCTGGCGCTGCCGCAGATCGGCGCCCAGCGCCTGTGCGGCTATATGCATAACGCCGTGGAGCAACTGGTCGAGGCCTTGGAAAACGCCGCCGATACCGCGCTCAACCGCCTGCCGATACTGCCGTCGGCCGAACGCGACACCCTGCTGCGTGAATTCAACACGACGGCTGCAGATTTCCCCACCGGGCACACCCTGCACGGTGCCTTTGAAGCCCAGGTCGAGCGCCAGCCCCACGCAATTGCGGTGCAGCAGGGCGAACGGTCGCTGACCTACCAGCAACTCAATCAACGCGCCAACCAACTGGCCCATCACCTGCTCGCGCTCGGCGTACGGCCCGACGATCGCGTGGCGATCTGCTGCCGTCGTGGCCCGCAGATGCTCATCGGGCTGCTGGGCATACTCAAGGCCGGCGCCGGTTATGTGCCGATCGACCCGGCCTATCCCGCCGAGCGTATCGCCTATCTGTTGCAGGACAGTGCGCCGGTGGCCGTGCTGGCCGAGCCCAGTACGCAAGCGTTGCTGGGGGCGTTCGCCACAGTCGACCTGCTGGGCGAAAGCTGGCAGCACCACGCCGTCAGCAATCCGCAGCTCGCAGCGCTGACCCCGGCGCACCTGGCCTATGTGATCTACACCTCCGGCTCCACCGGCCAGCCCAAAGGCGTGATGGTGGAGCACCGCAATGTGGAAAACCTGGTGCACTGGCACTGCGAAGCCTTCGGCCTGGATGCGCGCAGCCATACCAGCAGTGTCGCCGGTTTTGGCTTCGACGCCATGGCCTGGGAAGTCTGGCCGGCGCTGTGTGCCGGTGCGACCCTGCATTTGCCGCCTGTCACGGTGGGCAATGAAAACATCGACGAACTGCTGGCCTGGTGGCTGGCGCAGCCGCTGGACGTCAGCTTCCTGCCCACGCCAGTGGCCGAATACGCCTTCAGCCAGCACCTGCAACACCCGACCTTGCGCATCCTGCTGATTGGCGGCGACCGCCTGCGGCAGTTCACCCAGGAGCGACGTTTTGCGCTGATCAACAACTACGGGCCGACCGAGGCCACGGTGGTCGCCACCTCCGGCCGTGTCCGCGCCGGGCAGGCGCTGCATATCGGCCGGCCGGTGGCGAATGCCAGCACCTACTTGCTCGATGCACAGCTGCGCCCGGTGCCGGTGGGCGTGGCCGGTGAGCTGTATGTGGGTGGCAGCGGCGTGGCGCGCGGTTACCTGAACCGTGCGGACCTGACCGCCGAACGCTTCCTGCAAGACCCGTTCAACCCGGGGCGCATGTACCGCACCGGCGACCTGGCGCGCTGGTTGCCCGACGGTAATATCGAGTACCTGGGCCGCAATGATGATCAGGTCAAAGTGCGTGGCGTACGCGTGGAGCTGGGCGAGATCGAAAGTCGCCTGGCGGCAGTGGAAGGCGTTGGCGAGGCCGTGGTGCTGGTGCGCGAAGGCCGTTTGCTGGCCTGGTTCACGGAAAACTACCCGCTGGCGATTGAAACCCTGCGTTCGCAGCTACAAGCACAACTGCCCGACGCGCTGGTGCCGGTGGCCTACATCAAGCTCGACGCATTGCCCCTGACCGCCAACGGCAAGCTGGATCGCAAGGCCTTGCCGGAACCTGACCAGGCGGCATTGCTCAGCCGCGACTTTGAAGCGCCCCAGGGCGCAGTGGAAACCACCCTGGCGCGGATCTGGGCCGAGGTGTTGCAGGTCGAACAGGTCGGCCGTCATGACCACTTCTTCGAGCTCGGCGGCCATTCGTTGCTGGCCGTGAGCCTGATCGAACGCATGCGTCAAGCGGACCTCAGCGCGGATGTCCGTGTGCTGTTCAGCCAGCCGACCCTGGCCGCGCTGGCGGCTGCCGTGGGCAGTGGCCGCGAAGTGCAGGTGCCGGCGAACCGGATCGCAGCCGATTGCCTGCGCATCACGCCGGACATGCTGCCCCTGGTTGATATCGACCAGTCGACCCTCGATCACGCCGTCAGCCGCATCCCCGGTGGCGCCGCCAATGTGCAGGATATCTACCCGCTGGCGCCGTTGCAGGAGGGCATTCTTTACCACTACCTCACCGCCGAACAGGGCGACCCGTACCTGCTGCAATCGCACCTGGCCTTCGACAGCCTCGAGCGCCTGCAGGCCTTCGCCCATGCGCTGCAACAGGTGATCGACCGCCATGACATCCTGCGCACGGGTGTGGTCTGGGAAGGCCTTGCGCAACCGCTGCAAGTGGTGTGGCGCCAGGCCCGATTGCCGCTTGAAGAGCTGCAGTTGCAGGGCGATGTACTCGCCGGCCTGCACGCGCGTTTTGATGCGCGGCGTTATCGCCTGGACATCAGCCAGGCGCCGCTTATCTGCCTCAAGTACGCCAAGGACCCGGCCAACCAGCGCGTGGTGGTGGTGTTGCTCTATCACCATATTGCGCTGGACCACACCGCGTTCGACGTGGTGCTGCGTGAAATGCAAGGGCATTTGTTGGGGCACGCCGCCCCGACGGCGGCGCCGATGCCGTACCGCAACTACGTGGCCCAGGCGCGATTGGGCGTCAGTGAGCAGGAGCACGAGGCGTTCTTTCGCGAGATGCTCGCCGATGTCGATGAACCGACCTTGCCGTTCGGCTTGCAGGACGTGCGCGGCGACGGCAGCGCGATTGAGGAACACAGCCTGCACCTGGACAACGACCTCAACCGCCGCCTGCGGGCCCAGGCACGTATACTCGGTGTGAGCACGGCGAGCCTGTTCCACCTGGCCTGGGGCCAAGTGTTGGCGGCCACTTCGGGGCGCCACAGCGTGGTGTTCGGCACCGTGCTGGTCGGCCGATTGCAAGGCGGTGAGGGCGCTGATCGTGCGCTCGGGGTGTTTATCAATACCTTGCCGCTGCGCCTGGATATCGACGCGCAAGGCGCACGCGATGCCGTGCGTGCCACCCACACGCGGCTCACCGCGTTGCTCGGCCATGAGCACGCGTCCCTGGCCCTGGCCCAGCGTTGCAGCGGGGTGGCGGCCCCGGCGCCGTTGTTCAGCTCGATGCTCAACTATCGCCATCGCGGCGCCGCGACGCGTTCTGCCGAGGCGCAACACGCCTGGGAAGGCATGCAGACGCTGGTCAACGATGGCCGCACCAACTACCCGCTGACCCTCAACGTGGATGACTTGGGCGATGGTTACGATATCACCGCCCTGGCGCAGGTTGACGCGCAACGGGTGTGTGGTTACCTGCAGAACGCCCTGGCCGGGCTGGTCGAAGCCTTGGAGCAGGCACCGCACCAGGCGCTCAATCGCCTGCCGATCCTGGGCGCCGAGGAACGCCAAAAACTGCTGGTAGCGTTCAACGCCACCGAGGTCGCTTACAACCTCGACCAGACCCTGCACGGCCTGTTCGAGGCTCAGGTCGAACGCACCCCTGATGCGGTGGCGGTCAAGGCCGGTGACCAGCAGTTGACCTACCGGGCACTCAACGAACGCGCCAACCGCCTGGCCCATCACCTGCGCGAACTCGGCGTGCAGCCGGATTCGCGCGTGGGTATTTGCGTCGAGCGTGGCCTGGACATGGTGGTCGGCCTGTTCGCGATCCTTAAGGCGGGTGGCGGTTATGTGCCGCTGGACCCGGCGTATCCACTCGAACGCATCGCTTACATGCTGCAAGACAGCGCACCGGTGGTGGTGTTGGCGCAAGACGCGACCCGCCAGTTGTTGGGCGACGTGCCGGTGCTGGACCTGGATCACGTCACCTGGCAACAGCAGAGCGCGAGCAACCCGCAGGTGCCGGGCCTGACCGCCCGGCACCAGGCCTATGTGATCTACACCTCCGGCTCCACCGGCCAGCCCAAAGGCGTGATCAATGAACACGCTGGCGTGGTCAACCGCTTGCTGTGGATGCAGGACGCCTATGGCCTCAAGGCCCATGACGCGGTGCTGCAGAAAACCCCGTTCAGCTTCGACGTGTCGGTGTGGGAATTTTTCTGGCCGCTGTTTACCGGCGCACGGTTGGTGATGGCCCGCCCGGGTGGGCACAAAGAGCCGGAGTACCTGTGCCAGGTGATCGAGGCTGAGCAGATCACCACCTTGCATTTCGTGCCGTCGATGCTCGATGTGTTCCTGGCCCATGGTGATGTCAGCCAGGCCAAAGGGCTGGCGCGGGTGATGTGCAGCGGCGAAGCCTTGCCGGGCAGCCTGGTACGGCGCTTCAAAGCACAACTGCCGGGGGTTGGGCTGTACAACCTGTATGGCCCGACAGAAGCGGCGGTCGATGTCACCGCGTGGAACTGCGCACGGCCCGACGTGCCGGACAACACGCCGATCGGCAAGCCGATTGCCAATACACGCATGTACGTGCTGGACGCCCAGTTGCAGCCGGTGCCATTGGGGGTGGTGGGCGAGTTGTTCATCGGCGGCGTGCAAGTGGCGCGCGGGTATCTGAACCGCCCGGAACTGACCGCCGAACGCTTCCTCAAGGACCCGTTTACCGACGGGCGCATGTACCGCACCGGCGACGTTGGCCGTTACCTGCCCGACGGCAATATCGAGTACCTGGGCCGCAACGATGACCAGGTGAAGATCCGTGGCCTGCGCATCGAACTGGGCGAAATCCAGGCGCGCTTGCTGGAGCATCCGCAGGTCAACGAGGCCGCCGTGGTCGCCCGTGAAGAGCGCCTGGTGGCGTACTACACCGGCGCACACACCGACATCGACCGCTTGCGCGCCCACCTGTTGCAGCACTTGCCGGACTTTATGGTGCCTGCGGTGTTTGTGCACCTGGAGGCATTGCCACTGAGCCCCAACGGCAAGCTCGACCGCAAGGCGTTGCCGGTGCCGGGCATGGACGCACTGAATGTGCGCGAATACGCGGCCCCCGAAGGCGACACCGAAATCCTTATGGCAGCGCTGTGGGCTGAACTGCTCAACGTTGAGCGCGTTGGGCGCCATGACAACTTCTTTGAACTGGGCGGGCACTCGCTGCTGGCCGTGAGCTTGATCGGACGCCTGCGCCAGGAAGGCCTGGAAGCCGATGTGCGGGCGCTGTTCGAACAGCCGAGCCTGGCCGGCTACGCCGCTATTACCGAACGAATGGAGATCGTCCTGTGAGCATTTCTGAGTTATTGAGCACGCTGAAAACCAAGGACGTGCAACTGGCGCTCAAGGGCGAGCAGTTGTCGGTGCAAGGCAACAAACAAGCGCTGAGTGACCCAGCGATCCTGGCTGCGTTGCGCGAGCACAAAGCGGCTTTGATCGAACTGATCAAGGCCGGTGAATACTCGGCTTCCAAAGCCGGTGAAGTGCAGGTGCCGGCCAATGGCATCCCGCTAGGTGCCGAGCACATCACCCCGGCGATGCTGAGCCTGTCGACGTTGAGCCAGGACGAGATCGAGCGCATCGTGGCCACGGTCGACGGCGGTGTGGCGAATATCCAGGACATTTACCCGCTGGCGCCGTTGCAGGAAGGCATTCTGTTCCACCACGTCAGCGCCGAGCAGGGCGACCCCTATGTGATGCAGTCGCAGTTCGCGTTCGACAGCCTGGAGCGTTTCGAGGCCTTTGCCCAAGCGTTGCAGCGCGTGATGGACCGCCACGATATCCTGCGCACCGGCGTGGTCTGGGACGGTTTGCAGCAACCCTCGCAAGTGGTGTGGCGCCAGGCACGCCTGCCGGTGCAGGCGCTGCAATTGAACCCGGCCGACGGCGATATTGCCGCTCAACTGCACGGGCTGTTCGATGCCCGCCACTATCGCCTCGACGTGACCCGGGCGCCGCTGCTGCGCCTGGTGCGGGCCGACGACCGGCTGAACCAGCGCATTGTCGCCACCTTGCTGTTCCACCATATGGCCCTCGACCACAGCGCCCTCGAAGTGGTGTGCCATGAAATGCAGGCGTGCCTGCTGGGGCAGGGCGCGGCGCTTGGCCAGGCCGTGCCGTTTCGCAATTATGTGGCGCAGGCACGCCTGGGTATCAGCGAGCCGGAACACGAAAATTTCTTCCGCCAGATGCTCGGCGACATCAGCGAGCCGACCTTGCCATACGGCTTGCAGGACGTGCAGGGCGATGCCCGTGGCATCGGCGAAGTCAGCCTGCCTTTGCCCGCAGCACTCAGCCGGCGGTTGCGCGCGCAAGCCCGGCAATTGGGCGTGAGTGCCGCCAGCCTGTTCCATATGGGCTGGGCGCAGGTGTTGGCGGTGCTGGCCGGTAAAGAGCAGGTGGTGTTCGGCACCGTATTGATGGGCCGCATGCAAGGCAGCCATGCCACGGATCGGGCGCTGGGCATTTTCATCAACACCTTGCCGTTTCGCGTCGACGTGGACGCCCAGGACCTACGCACCGGGGTCAAGGCCACCCACGCGCGGCTCACCACCTTGTTGCGCCATGAACACGCGCCGCTGGCCCTGGCCCAACGCTGCAGCGGGGTGGTGGCGCCGACGCCGCTGTTCAGCGCCTTGCTCAACTATCGCCACAGCGCCCCGGCCGCCAGCGCCGAAGCCGTGTCGGCCTGGCACGGGATCGCCGCGCTCAGCGCCGAAGAACGCACCAACTACCCGCTGACCCTGAGTGTGGATGACCTGGGTGACGGCTTTGGCCTGAGCCTGCTGGCCAGCCAGCGGGTCGATCCGCAGCGCGTGTGCAGCTATCTGCAAACCGCCCTGGAGAACCTGGTGACGGCGCTGGAGCAAGCACCGCACACCGCGCTCAATCAGTTGTCGGTGCTGCCTGCCGCCGAGCAGCAACTGTTGCTTGAGCAGTTCAACGCCACCCACGCCGATTTCCCCCAGAGCAGTACCTTGCACGGGCGCGTCGAAGCCCAGGCCGCGCTCACGCCGGAGGCGATTGCCGCCGTGCAGCAGGGCCGCCAACTGACCTACGCCGAACTCAACCAGCAAGCCAACCTGCTGGCCCATCACCTGTTGGCGCTGGGGGTCAAACCCGATGACCGCGTGGCCATCGTCGCGCGGCGTGGCCTGGACACCCTGGCCGGGTTGCTGGCCATCCTCAAGGCTGGCGCCTGCTATGTGCCGGTGGACCCATCGCACCCGGCCGAGCGCCTGAGCTACCTGCTGAGCGACAGCGCCCCGGTGGCGGTGCTGACCCAACAGGCACAGCTCGAGCGCTTGCCGGCGCTGGACGTGCCGGTGATCCAGCTGGACCGCTACACCTGGCAGCACCATTCAGCCAGCAATCCAAAAGCCGCCGTCAGCCCTTCGAACCTCGCCTATGTGATCTACACCTCCGGCTCCACCGGCCTGCCCAAAGGGGTGATGGTGGAGCACCACACGGTGGCCAACCTGGTGGACTGGCATTGCCGCGCCTTTGACTTGTGCGCCGGGCGCCACACCGCCAGTGTTGCCGGCTTTGGTTTTGATGCGATGGCCTGGGAAGTGTGGCCGGCGCTGTGTGTCGGCGCGACCCTGCACCTGCCGCCCGCCACGGACGGCGCCGAAGATATCGACGCGCTGCTGAGCTGGTGGTGCGCGCAGCCACTGGACGTGTGCTTCCTGCCCACGCCGGTGGCCGAATACGCGTTCAGCCAGCACATCGAACACCCTACATTGCGCACCTTGCTCATCGGCGGTGACCGCCTGCGCCAGTTTGCGCGGGCACAGCGATTTGAGCTGATCAACAACTACGGCCCCACCGAAGCCACGGTGGTTGCCACTTCCGGCAAGGTCGAAGCAGGCCAGCCGTTGCATATCGGCAAACCGGTGGCCAATGCCACGGTGTACCTGCTCGATGAACAACAACGGCCGGTGCCATTGGGGGTAGCCGGTGAGCTGTACGTGGGTGGCAAGGGCGTGGCGCGTGGTTACCTCAACCGCCCGGACCTGACCGCCGAGCGCTTCCTGCAAGACCCGTTCAACCCGGGGCGCATGTACCGCACCGGCGACCTGGCGCGTTGGTTGCCGGACGGTACGCTTGAATACCTGGGGCGCAACGATGATCAGGTGAAGATCCGTGGCATGCGTATCGAGCTTGGCGAGATTGAAACCCAGCTCGGCCAACTGCCTGGGATCCAGGAAACGGTGGTGCTGGTGCGCGAGGAGCGACTGGTCGCCTATTTCACCGAGAGCCCGCAACTCGACCCGCTGGCGGTCGGTGATATCCGCGCCCACCTGGTTGCGCATCTGCCGGACTACATGGTCCCGGTCGCCTATGTGAAGCTCGAGGCGTTGCCACTCACCGCCAACGGCAAGCTCGACCGCAAGGCCTTGCCAGCGCCGGACATGGCCGCGGTGTTTACCCGCGAATACGCAGCGCCCGAGGGCGAGATCGAAAGCGTGCTCGCGCAGATCTGGGCCGATGTGCTGCAGGTGCAGCGTGTCGGGCGGCACGACCATTTCTTCGAACTGGGCGGGCACTCGTTGCTGGCGATGCGCATGGTCTCGCAAGTGCGCCAGCGCCTGGGGGTGGAACTGGTGCTGGGCGACTTGTTTGCCAATGCGGAGCTGGCGGCGGTCGCCGCAGTGCTGGCGCAGTCAGGGCGCAGCACCTTGCCGGATATTCTGCCGGCCAATCGTGATGAGCTCGTGCCGTTGTCGTTCGCCCAGCAGCGCCTGTGGTTTCTGGCGCTGATGGAAGGCGCCAATACCGCCTATAACATTCCCATCGGCCTGCGTTTGCGTGGCCAGTTGCATGTCGAGGCGCTGCAACGGGCGCTGGCGCGCATTGTTGCGCGGCATGAAACCCTGCGCAGCCGCTTTGCCCAACAGGGCGACCAAGCCCAGGTACTGATCGTACCGGCTGAAGACATGCTGCCCCTGCAAGTGCAGGATTTGCGCCGCCACCCGCAACCGCAGCAGGCGCTGGATGCCTTGATTCAGGGCGAAGCCTCGGCACCGTTCGACCTGGAGCGCGGCCCGTTGCTGCGTGGGCGCCTGGTGGTGATGGCCGACGATCACCATGTGCTGCTGCTGACCCTGCACCATATCGTTTCCGATGGCTGGTCGATGGGCGTGCTCACCCGTGAGTTGATGGCGCTGTATCAAGCCTTCAGCCACGGCATGCCTGACCCATTGCCAAGCCTGCCGATTCAGTACGGCGACTTCGCCGTGTGGCAGCGTTTGTGGCTGAGCGGCGAAGTGCTGCAGCGCCAAAGTACCTATTGGCAACAGGCACTGGCCGGTGCGCCGGCCTTGCTCACGCTGCCTACCGATCGCCCACGCCCTGTGCAGCAGGACTACGCCGGCAACAGCGTCGAAGTGCGCCTGGACGAACGCCTGACCGCCGGGCTCAAGGCCTTGAGCCAACGCCATGGCACCACGCTGTACATGACCTTGATGACGGCCTGGGCCTCCCTGCTGGCGCGGCTGTCCGGGCAACACGACCTGGTGATCGGCACGCCAGTGGCCAACCGTACCCGCAGCGAGGGGGAAGGGCTGATCGGCCTGTTCGTCAACACCCTGGCGGTGCGCATCGACACCTCGGGCGAGCTGAGCACCGAGGCCTTGCTGGCACGGGTCAAGGCGCTGACGCTGGCGGCCCAGGCGCATCAGGACTTGCCATTTGAGCAGGTGGTGGAAATCACCCGGCCGGTGCGCAGCCTGGCCCACAGCCCGGTGTTCCAGATCCTGCTGAGCTGGCAGGACAGCAGCGCGCCGACCCTGGCGCTGGGCGACCTGGCCCTGGAAGGCATCGTCGAGAACAGCCACTTTGCCAAGTTCGACCTGTCGTTGAACCTGGGTGAAGTGCAGGGCAGCATTCTCGGCGCGCTTGAATTTGCCGTGGCGCTGTTTGATGAGTCGACCGTGCAGCGGTACGCCGGGTATTTCACCCGCACCTTGCAGGCAATGGTCGATAACGACCAGGCGGTGTTGGAACATGCGCCGTTGTTGGATGAGTGTGAGCGTCAGCACCTGCTGGTCGATCTCAACGCCACCGCGGTGGACTACAACCTCGACCAGACACTGCACGGGATGTTTGAAGCGCAGGTGGTGCGCACGCCGAACGCGATTGCGGTGAAGGCAGGTGAGCGGCAACTGACCTACGCTGAGCTGAATGCGCAGGCTAATCAGCTGGCCCATCACCTGCTGGCGCTGGGTGTACAGCCGGATTCGCGGGTGGCGATCTGCGTCGAGCGCAGCCTGGAGATGGTCATTGGCCTGTATGCGATCCTCAAGGCCGGCGCGGCGTATGTGCCGCTGGACCCGGCTTATCCGCAGGAGCGCCTGGCCTACATGCTGCAAGACAGTGCGCCGCTGGTGGTGCTGGCCCAAGGCGCAACACGTGGCTTGCTCGGCGCAGTGGCGGTAGTCGACCTGGACCAGCCCACCTGGCAGCATCTGCCCGCAGGCAACCCTCACGTCCAAGGCGTGAGCGCCTATGTGATCTACACCTCCGGCTCCACCGGCCAGCCCAAAGGCGTGATCAACGACCACGCCGGGGTAGTCAACCGCCTGCTGTGGATGCAGGACGAATACGGCCTGAACGCGCAGGATTCGGTGCTGCAGAAAACCCCGTTCAGCTTTGACGTATCGGTGTGGGAATTCTTCTGGCCGCTGTTTACCGGCGCGCGTCTGGTGATGGCGCGCCCCGGCGGGCACAAAGAGCCCGAATACCTGTGCGACGTGATCGAGGCCGAACAGATCACTACCTTGCACTTTGTGCCGTCGATGCTCGATGTGTTCCTGGCCCACGGCGATGTAAGCCAGGCCATAGGGCTAGCGCGGGTGATGTGCAGCGGCGAAGCCTTGCCGGGCAGCCTGGTACGGCGCTTCAAGCAGCAACTGCCGGGCAGCCAATTGCATAACCTGTATGGGCCGACCGAAGCGGCGGTCGACGTCACCGCCTGGAACTGTGCCGGTCTGGTAACCCCGGACAACACGCCGATCGGCAAACCCATCGCCAACACCCGCATGTACCTGCTCGACAGCCAGTTGCAACCGGTGCCGCTGGGTGTGGTGGGCGAGTTGTTTATCGCGGGTGTACAAGTGGCGCGGGGGTATCTGAACCGGCCGGAGCTGACCGCCGAGCGTTTCCTTGACGACCCCTTCAGGCAGGGGCGCATGTACCGCACCGGTGATGTCGGGCGTTACTTGCCGGACGGCAATATCGAGTACCTGGGGCGCAATGATGACCAGGTGAAAATTCGTGGTTTGCGCATCGAGCTGGGTGAAGTCCAGGCGCGGCTGCTCGAGCATCCTCAGGTCAACGAAGCCGCTGTGATCGCCCGTGAAGAGCGGCTGGTGGCTTACTACACCGGCACGCCGAGCGACATCGACGCGCTGCGCGGTCATCTGCTGCGGCATCTGCCGGAGTTCATGGTGCCGGCGATTTTCGTGCATCTGCAGGCGTTGCCGCTCAGCCCCAACGGCAAGCTCGACCGCAAGGCGCTGCCGGCGCCGGGCCTGGATTCGGTGGTGGTGCGCGAGTACGAAGCGCCCCAGGGCGATACCGAAATGGCCTTGGCCAGCCTGTGGGCCGAACTGCTCAATGTTCAGCGCGTGGGCCGTCACGACAACTTCTTTGAACTGGGCGGGCATTCGCTGCTGGCCGTCAGTCTGATGGGGCGCATGCGCCGCCTGGGCTTGTCGGCGGATGTAAAGGTGCTGTTCGGCCAGCCGACGCTCTCGGCGTTGGCGGCGGCGCTGGGCAGTGGGCGCGAAGTGGCGGTGCCGGCCAATGGCATCGCCGAAGGCTGCAGCCACATCACCCCGGCTATGTTGCCCTTGATCCAGATGGACCAGGCTGCCGTCGACCGCATCGTCGCGTGCATTCCCGGCGGTGCGGCGAATGTGCAGGATATCTACCCGCTGGCGCCGTTGCAGGCCGGCATCCTGTATCACCATCGGGCTGTGCTTGAAGGCGATGCCTACCTGTTGCGGGCGCAGTTTGCCTTCGATAGCCGTCTGCGCCTGGACGCCTTTGCCCATGCATTGCAGGCGGTAATTCAGCGGCATGACATCCTGCGTTCCTCCTTCCATTGGGAGGGCCTGGAAGAACCGGTGCAAGTGGTTTGGCGTGAGGCCTCGCTCAGCGTTGAAACCGGTGCTGTGCCGCAGCGCCTGGACCTGACGCAAGCGCCGTTGATGCGGCTGGTCTATACCGAGGAGCCGCAGCGCGTGGTCGCCACGTTGTTGTTCCATCATTTGGTGATGGACCACGTCGCGCTGGACATCCTGCAGCATGAAATGCAGGCGTTCCTGCTCGGTAGTCAGCACACCCTGGGCGCGGCCGTGCCGTATCGAAACTATGTGGCCCAGACTGTGGCCCAGACCCGCCTGGGCGTTGACGACCACGAAACCTTCTTGCGCGAAATGCTCGGTGAAATCGACGAGCCAACCGACGTCCAATACCTGGGCGCCGATGAACACACGCATCTGGCCATCGACCCGCAGTTGAGCCTGCGCCTGCGCACCCAGGCCCGCCAGGCAGGCGTGAGTGCCGCCAGCCTGATGCACCAGGCCTGGGCGCAGGTGCTGGGCAAGGTCAGTGGCCGCGAACAGGTGGTGTTCGGCACTGTGATGCTCGGCCGCCTGCAAGGCGGCGAAGGTGCGGAGCGCGCCATGGGCGTATTTATCAATACCTTGCCGCTGCGCGTTGACCTGGGCGAACACTCGGTACGCACGGCGTTGCGTGCCACCCATGCGCGCCTGACCCAATTGCTCAGCCATGAGCACGCGCCGCTGGCATTGGCCCAGCAGTGCAGCGGCGTCCCAGTGGGTACGCCGTTGTTCAACGTGCTGTTCAACTACCGCCACAGCGCGCCGCACAGTGGTGGCGTGGCTGAGGCATGGCAGGGGATTGCGCTGCTCAGTGCCGAGGAGCAGACCAATTACGGGGTGTCGGTGAGTGTCGATGACCTTGGTGAGGGTTTCAGCCTGACCGCCATGGGGCAGGGCGCCCGGCGTTTGTGTGATTACCTGAACATTGCCCTTGAGCAACTGGTTGAGGCGCTGGAGCACCACAGTGATAGGGGCATCAGCCGCTTGCCAATCCTGCCGGCGGCCGAGCGTCAACAGCTGGCAGGTTTCAATGCCACCACCCGTGTGTTCCCCCGCGAGCACACGGTGCAGCGCTTGTTCGAAGCCCAGGCCCACGCACGGCCTGACGCGGTGGCTGCGTTGCACGCTGACGCGGTACTGAGCTACGGCGAACTCAACACCCGCGCCAACCGCTTGGCCCATCACCTGATGAGCCTGGGTGTGCGCCCGGCCGATAACGTCGCGATCCTGCTGCCGCGTTCCCTGGACCTGCTGGTCAGCCAGTTGGCGATCCTCAAATGTGCGGCGGCCTATGTGCCGCTGGACATAAACGCACCCGCCGAACGCCAGGGCTTCATGTTGCAGGACAGCGGCGCGAGCTGGCTGTTGACCCGCAGTGACGCGGCGCTTGAGTTCCCGGCGCGGCGCCTGGATCTGGACACCCTGACCCTGGACCCGCAACCGAGCCACAACCCTGATCTGTCGCAGTCCTCGGACAGCGTGGCGTACATCATGTACACCTCCGGCTCCACGGGCACACCGAAGGGCGTATTGGTGCCTCATCGCGGCATCACACGGCTGGTGCTCAACAACGGTTACGCCGACTTCAACGCCGCCGACTGTGTGGCGTTTGCCTCCAACCCGGCGTTCGACGCCAGCACCATGGATGTGTGGGGCGCGCTGCTCAACGGCGGCCAGGTGCAGGTGATCGACCATTCCACGTTGCTCGACCCCGCTGCATTCGGCCGTGCGCTGCACGGTGCGACGGTGTTGTTCGTGACCACCGCGTTGTTCAACCAGTACGTGCAGATGATCCCGGAAGCCCTGGCCGGCTTGCGCATTTTGCTCTGCGGCGGCGAGCGTGCCGACCCGGCGGCGTTCCGCAGCCTGCTGGCGCAGGCGCCGGGCTTGCGCCTGGTGCATTGCTACGGGCCGACTGAAACCACCACCTACGCCACCACTTACGAGGTGCAGGCGATTGCCGCCGATGCTGACAGCGTGGCGGTCGGTCGACCGATTTCCAACACGCAGATTCATGTGCTGGATGCGTACTTGCAGCCACTGCCGGTGGGCGTGATCGGCGAAATCTGCATCGGCGGTGACGGCGTGGCCAAGGGTTATTTGAACCGGCCGGAGCTGACCGCCGAGAAGTTTGTCGACGACCCGTTCAACCCAGGCGCCTTGATGTACCGCACCGGCGACCTTGGCCGCTGGACAGCGGACGGCTTGCTGGAGTGCATCGGGCGTAACGACGACCAAGTGAAGATCCGTGGTTTCCGTATCGAGTTGGGCGAGATCGAAGCGCGCCTGGCGACCTTGGCGAGCATCCAGGACGTAGTGGTACTGGCCCGTGAGGACGTGCCCGGCGACAAGCGCCTGGTGGCGTATTTCACCTGGGCTGGCGAGCCCGTAGACATCGACAGTGTGCGTGCGCACCTGCACGGCCAGTTGCCGGACTACATGCTGCCGTCGGCCTATGTGCCGCTGGCGCAGTTGCCGCTGACGGCCAATGGCAAGATCGATCGCAAAGCCTTGCCGGTTCCGGCGTTGGAGGCCTTGCTCAGCCGCGACTTCGAGGCGCCGGCCGATGCACTGGAGCAGTCGCTCGCCGGCCTGTGGGCCAAGGTGTTGAAACTTGAGCAGGTGGGGCGTCACGACAGCTTCTTTGAGCTGGGCGGGCATTCCTTGCTGGCGATTCGATTGGTCAACCTGATGGAGGCCGCGGGCTTGCAGGTGTCGCTGGCCGAGCTGTTCCAGCACGTCAGCGTGGCCTCGGTGGCGGCGATGTTGCGCCAGCGCACCGGCGAGCCGGTGCGCGACACCTCGCTGATTACCGTGCGCAGCAGCGGCTCGCAGCCGCCGTTGTTTCTGGTGCACGAGTTCAGTGGCATGGACGTGTATTTCCCGGCGTTGGGTCAGCACTTGCCCGGCGACTATCCGATCTACGGCCTGCCGGGCGCGGCACTGGGCGAGCCGCACCTGAACACCATGGAAGGCTTGGCGGCGCGCATGGTCGGCCTGATCCGCGAGGTCCAGCCACACGGGCCCTACCGCGTGGCGGGCTGGTCGTTTGGCGGCGTGCTGGCCTATGAAGTGGCGATGCAATTGCTGGGGCTGGATGAACCGGTAGCGTTCCTCGGCCTGATCGACAGCTACGTGCCGCGCATGACCGACCAAGGCAAGGCGCGCTGGAGTGGGCCGGATGCGCTTAAGCGGCATTTGCTGTTGCAGTGCACGGCGTATTGGAACGCACAGGGAGGTGTGGATGAACTGGCGAGCCTTGAACAGCTTGAGGCGGGCATTGGACAGCTGGACTTTGCGGGTTTGCTGCAACGCTGTCGCGATCAAGGTCTGCTATACGCGCAAATGGCAGCGGCTACGGACGCGGACCTCTTGAGTTTTATCGAGCGTGAAGTCGGCCATGGGCATGCGCTGGCGCACTACAGCCTGTTCCTGCTGCCGGTGCCGGTGCATCTGTTCAGTGCCCGTGAACGGCCGACCGAGCTGTCGCGGCGCAGTGAGTCGCTGGGCTGGGAAGACGCTTTGGCGCCTGGGCAATTGCGCCGGGTCGAGGTGCCGGGCGATCACCAAAGCATGATGCAGGCGCCGCATATTCAAGGCTTGGGCGCGGCGATGGCGCAGGCCCTGGCCGCGAGTGCGCCGGTGACGGAAGCGGTGCATCAACCGGTGCTGCGCATTCAGAGTGGGCGTGCGGGGTTTGCACCGGTGTTTTGTGTGCCGGGAGCGGGTGACAGCGTCACCGGGTTTGTGGGGCTGGGCGAGGCACTCGGGCGCGACTGGCCGCTGTTCGGTTTGCAGCCGCGCGGGCTGGATGGCGAGGCGGTGCCCCATAGCCAGGTGGAAGCGGCAGCGCAGTGTTACCTGGCGGCGCTGGCGCACGAGTGTCCGCGTGGTCCGGTGCATCTGGTCGGGCATTCATTTGGTGGCTGGGTCGCGCTGGAGATGGCGCTGCGCTTGCAGGCGATGGGCCGTGAGGTGGCGTCGTTGACGGTGATCGACAGTGAATCACCGGGCGGTGCGGGCAAGCCTTATTCGACCACGGCCGCGTTGTTGCGCTTGATTGAGGCCATGCAGTTGTCGGCGGGCAAGTCGCTGGGCATTGACCGGGTGGAGTTTGCCGGGCGCGATGAGGTGGCGCAGCAGCAATGGCTGCATGCGGGGATGGTGAGCGTGGGTTTGTTGCCGGGGCGTGCCAGTGTGGATGCGATGGCGGGGCCGGCGCGTACTTATGCGGCGGCGTTGCGCACGGTGTATCGGCCGGCGCAGCGGTTCAACGGGGTGGTGCGGTTGGTGTTGGCGCAGGATCCGGCGTTGGATGCGGCGGGTAATCAGCGTGAGCAGGGGTTGAT
>NZ_VBVZ01000569.1 GCF_005863185.1 Pseudomonas edaphica | reverse complement strand
GGATACGCCTGGGCAATCGCCGCACTGCCATCGCTGCAGCTGTCGAGCACGGCCAGGATCTGCACAGGCTCACCCAGCAAATCAGGGTGGCTGGCGGCAATCATCGCGGCTTTGAGGCACTCGCCCAATAGCGCTTCTTCGTTATGTACCGGGATTAGAATGCCGATCATCGCAAGCCCTCATGGGTGGCGACCGAGGTGCCGTCACGGCTCCACAGGTCGAGTAGAAAGTCACTGTCGTGATGGTGGGCGAGGTGGGCCATGCCCAGGCGTTGCGCGAGCATTTCGTGCACCTGTTCGGCCGTTTGCGGGCAGCCATCGATGCGCGGGCGCCAGTGGCAGGCGAGCAGTTGGCCGTTGTCGGTCAGCGCATTCAGGGCACAGTCGATCAAGCGCTGTAAATCCTCGGCATCGAGGTAGTAGCAGAGTTCGCTCAACACAATCAGTTCGAACTGGCCGGGCGGCCATTCCTCAGGCAAACGGCTTTGATGAACCTGGGCGTGGCTGAACCCCCGCAATCGGGTTTGCGCCAGCGTTACGGCAGCGGCGGCCGTGTCGCAACACACCAGGCGCTCGCAGCGCGGCGCCAATTCGGCACTCAGCTCGCCGTTCGCGCAGCCGGGTTCAAAAATCGAGCGATAGCGGGGCCGTGTTAGCACCGCCAGGGTGAGTGCGCGTTTACGCTGTTCGTACCAGCGCTGGCGAAAGGCCCAAGGGTCGTCATTACCGGCGAACAGTTGATCAAAATAGGGTGTGGCCACACTCATACAAACACCACTTCAAAAGGTTGCAGCAAACGCTCAACCACATAGGGTGCCAGCACCGGTGCCAGACCCACTTGCGGGTCGCCTTCAAGTTGGCTGGCAAAGGCGTGAATGGCATGCCGTTTGCGCGCCACCGCTTCAGGTGTCAGCACGATTTTGCGCGAACGTTGCCATGGCACCTGGCTGTCTTCGGGCGTTGCCCAATGCCAGGTCCAAACGGGCAGTTCGTACAGGGTCGCACCTACCGCCTGCGCCGCTTTGGCGCTGGCGCGGCCAACGGCTTCATGGTCGCAATGCCCGTCTTCGCGCCAGGTGGTGAACACCACATCGGTGGGCTTGAGATACCGCTCTATGAACGCGCTCAACTCATCTTCACGGGCCGCTACCTGGCTGTCGGCAAAGCCTGCGCGCAGCCACTGCAAACTGTGCAGTGGCATGCCGAGACGGTGCAGGGCCTGGGCCGACTCCTGCGGGCGCACGATGCTCAAGCGCTCGACTGGCCAGCGCCTGGAGCCTGGATGGCTGGCGCTGCCGTCGGTGACGGAAATCAGTTGGATCGGCCGGTCGAGCATGGCCAGGCCTTGCAGCAGGCCGCCGCAGCCCAGCACTTCGTCGTCCGGGTGCGGAGCAATGATCACGGCGCGGTGCCCAGCGGGTACCAACTGCTCAACACTGATTTGCGGCAATTGGGCCATATGGGCTGAACCCTGCCATTGATGCAACGGCGTGCCCTGGCCAACGATCGGGTTGGGTTTCATAACAGCCACCTACCTGTGGGTTCGTCCGCAACCAGCTTTCCCAGCGCCGCCAAGTCGCGCTCGGCGTGGCTTTGGCGTACATACACGGGTAAGTCCGCCATCAATTGGGCGAAGTGCGGATCTTTGCAGTAAGGCCCGGCACCCACCGCGCGCCCGACGTGATGAATGACCTGCTCGACGGTATCCTCGACGCACGCCCGTGCCTGTTGGGCCAGTTGCCGCGCATTGGCGCGAGGGTCGCGGTCAATCTGCTCAGCACCGTCGCGCAGTACACAGGCGGCGCTGTTGAGCACGCTGTCGACCGCGCCCAAGTGCGCCAGCGCATGCTGTTCGGGACGTTGGCTGCAATGCACACGCAGCACCTCAGCCAGACGTTGCGCGCCGCCATACCAGCACGCGGCGATACCGACGCCGCCGTGCCAGAAGCCAGGCCGTGACAGGTAGTCGCCCGGCTCGCCAACCGCGATGCCGCGGGCCTCATCAAAGATGATTTCGACACTGCCGGTGGCCGCCATGCCCACGGCTTTCCAGCCTTCGTGGGTGACGGTCACGCCGGGCTGGTCCATCTCGACCGCCACCAACTGTTGGCGGTCGTCTTCGTCCCAGGCGGTCAGCAAGCCATGGCTGACCACCGCTGCGCCGGAACACCAGGCTTTGTGCCCATCGACGATCAGGCGCTGGCCATCGCGGCGCACACGTACCTTGGCCGTCGGCGGTTCGGCGGCCCACATGCCCCAAACGCTGCCCAGGGGCGGCAAGGGGCTGTCGAGCTCGGCGATGATCGCCAGGGCATCGGTGTGGCCTTCGAACAGCTTGCACAGGCGCAGGTCATGACCTGCCACCTGCGCCAGCCGGCTGTAGCGTTCCAACGTCTGGCCGCTGCCGGGCAATGGCAGTTGGTCCAGGCCTTCCTCCTGAAGCGCCTTCAGTGCAACGCCCAGCGCCTGCGTGTCGGCGTAGCTGCGGTTGCCTTGAAGGAATCCATGCAGAGCCATCTCACACCTCGTCGTCTCGTTGCAGTTCGAACAGCAGCAGTGAGCGTCCGGTTACCGCGTATTCGTGCTCGAAATCAAAACGCTCCTGACCGCGCACGGCGGGTGCATTGGTATCGAGCATGCAGGTCCAGAATTCACCCTGGGGCACCGGCGGCAAGCGGAAATTGACCATGTCGTGGTGGGCATTGACCACCAGCAACAAGGTCGCATCAGCGCCTGGGCGACGAATCCCGGTTTCCTGAGCGCGGCCGTCCATCAGCATGCCCAGGCAGCGGCCATGGCTGTCTTCCCACTGTTCGGTGCTCATCTCGTTGCCATCCGGCGCCAGCCAGGTGACATCTTTTACGCCGAGATCTTCGTTGTAGTCGCCCACCAAGAAGCGCCCACGGCGCAGGATCGGGTAGGCCAGGCGCAATTTGATCAGGCGTTTGACGAACTTGAGCAGTGCCTTGCCGTCGTCGTCCAGGTCCCAGTTGACCCAGCCGATCTCGCTGTCCTGGCAATAGGCATTGTTGTTGCCGTGCTGGGTGCGCGCGAACTCGTCACCGGCCACGATCATCGGTGTGCCTTGGGCCAGCAGCAGCGTGGCGAAGAAATTGCGCATCTGGCGCAGGCGCAGGGCGTTGATTTCCGGGTCTTCGGTGGGGCCTTCGACGCCGTGGTTCCAGGACAGGTTATTGTTGCTGCCGTCCTGGTTGTTTTCGTCGTTGGCCTCGTTGTGCTTGTCGTTGTACGACACCAGGTCGTGCAGGGTGAAACCATCGTGGGCAGTGATGAAGTTCACCGAACTGTAGGGCCTGCGCCCACGGTGGTTGAACATCTCGCCCGAGGCGGTCATGCGCCCGGCAAAGTCCGCCAACTGGCCGTCATCGCCTTTCCAGAAGGCGCGCACGGTGTCGCGGAAGCGGTCGTTCCATTCCACCCAGCCGGGTGGAAAGTTGCCCACTTGGTAGCCGCCGGGGCCACAGTCCCAGGGTTCGGCAATCATTTTCAGCTGGCGCAGCACCGGGTCCTGGCGGCAGGCCACAAGGAAGCTGTGGCGCTCGTCGAAACCGTCGCGGTAGCGCCCCAGAATGGTCGCCAGGTCAAAGCGGAAGCCGTCCACGTGCATTTCGGTGGCCCAGTAGCGCAGGGAGTCGGTGACCATTTGCAGCACGCAGGGGTGGCTCAAGTCCAGGGTATTGCCGGTGCCGGAATCGTTGATGTAGAAGCGCTTGTCGTCGGGCATCAGCCGGTAGTACGAGGCGTTGTCGATGCCGCGCATCGACAGGGTAGGGCCGCGCTCGTTGCCCTCGGCGGTATGGTTGTAGACCACATCAAGGATCACCTCGAGCTTTTGCTCATGCAGGTGCGCGACCATCTCCTTGAACTCGGCGATCTT
>NZ_VBVZ01000568.1 GCF_005863185.1 Pseudomonas edaphica | reverse complement strand
CTCAGCCAATACGACACACCGACAACCAGCAACTTCTTCGCCGGGCTGTGCAATACCTTGGTGATGAGCGCGCTGGTGCCGTTCTTCTGGCAGGTCCCGACGTTGTGGCATGCCTGTTTGATGCTGGCGCTGGGCACTTGCGGCATGACCGCGCACTTGATGCTGACCCAGGCGTTCCGCTTCGCGGCGCCAGCCTTGCTGGCACCGTTTGGCTATTGCCAGATCGTGTTTGCGGGATTGTTGGGTTGGTTGGTGTTCAGCCATACCCCCGACGTGACCACGGTGGTCGGCATCGGGGTGATCTGCATGAGCGGGCTGGCCGCTGCCTGGCAGCAGCGGCGGCGGTGAGTTACACGTCGACTGTGGGAATCTTGCGCGGCGCCATGAAGTACATCCAGGTCAGCGCAATGAAATACATCGCCGGGATCAGGGTGAACAACACGGTGTAGTTGTTGTTGGTCACGGTAAGGATGTGCCCGACGACCTGGGTCATGAACATGCCGCCGATGGCCGCGCACATGCCGCCGAAACCGAACACCGTGCTCATCATGTGCTTGGGCGTGTAGTCCATCACCAGGCTCCAGATATTGGCAGTCCAGGCCTGATGCGCGCCGATCGCCAGGGAAATGGCGAACACTGCAACCCACAGCTGGCTGGAACCGGCAGCCATGATCACGCCAACGATGCAGCAGGCAAACAGCAGCATCGACAACAGCCGCGCCTTGATCGCATTCATCCCGCGGCCGATCAGGAATGACGACAGGATCCCGCCGCCCACACTGCCGAAGTCGGCGGTGAGGTAAATGATGATCAGCGGGATGCCCATCTGGGTCACGTTGATGCCCAGGTTGTATTGCTGGTTCAGGAACGGCGGCAGCCAATACAGGTAGAACCAGAACACCGGCGCGGTCATGGCGTAGGCGAGGGCGAAGGCCCAGGTGCCGCGCATGCGCAGGATGCGGCTGAACGGCACGCTTGGTTGCTCGGGTTCGGCTTCCTGTTGCACGTAGTCCAATTCGGATTGTTTGGCGGTCGGATGGTCTTCCGGGTTGTAGTACTTCAACCCCCAGAACACCAGCCAGATCGCGCCGAGTGCCGACATGCACAGGAACGCCGCCTGCCAGCCCCACACGTGCAGGATCAGCGGCAGCAGCATTGGGGTCATCATCGCGCCGACGTTGGTGCCGGCGTTGAAGATGCCGGTGGCCACTGCGCGCTCACCGGCCGGGAACCACAAACGCGTAGTCTTGACGCACGCCGGGTAGTTGGCGGCTTCGGTCAGGCCGAGGATAAAGCGGCAGACCATAAAGCCCACCGCCGAGGTGGCCAGGCCGTGGGCGCCGGTGGCCAGGCTCCACAGCAGCACGGCGCAGAAGAACACGCGCTTCACGCCCACACGGTCAATCAGCCGGCCTTGCAGCACAAAACCGATGGCATAACCGACCTGGAACCAGAAGTTGATGTTGGCGTAGTCCATCGCCGTCCAGCTCATCTCTTTGGCCAGGATCGGTTGCATCACGCCCAGGGCGGCGCGGTCGATGTAGTTCAGGGTGGTGGCGAAGAACACCAGGGCCAGCATGCCCCAGCGCGTTTTACCCACGGCCATGGCGCCACGGATCTTGTCGCCGATGCCGGCGTGCGGGTTGCCCGGGCGCGCGGCCAGAGCGGAGTTTTGCGAAGGCATGAGGTCGTACCCGTTTTTGAAATTTTTATGGTGTGTTCTGGGTCTTGGTGCAGGTTCGATGGTGCGCAGTGGTTAAAAAGTCGTCAATTCGCCAACAGGGCATAGTGTTCGGTAATCGCACGAAAAACTAACCGGTTCGTACATTTTAATTGCTGGGTGTAGGCTAGGGGCCAATAATTTGCTGCAAATAAAAACTGCCGGGAGTCGCCCATGCAACGTTCCATTGCCACTGTTTCCTTGAGCGGCACCCTGCCGGAGAAGCTCGAAGCCATCGCCGCTGCCGGGTTCGACGGGGTTGAGATCTTCGAGAACGACCTGTTGTATTACGACGGCAGCCCGCGGGAAGTTAGGCAGATGTGCGCCGACCTGGGCATTGCCATCACCTTGTTCCAGCCGTTCCGCGACTTTGAAGGATGCCGCCGCGACCGGCTGGCGCGCAACCTGGAGCGCGCCGAACGCAAATTCGATTTGATGCAGGAGCTGGGCACCGACCTGGTGCTGGTGTGCAGCAATGCCTCGGCAGATTGCGTGGGCGATGAGCGCATTTTGCTCGATGACCTCAGCTTGCTGGCCGAGCACGCCGGTCGCCGTGGTTTGCGTATCGGCTATGAAGCGCTGGCCTGGGGCAAACATGTGAACACCTGGCAGCAGGTGTGGAACCTGGTGCGCCAGGTCGATCATCCAAACCTGGGCGTGTTGCTCGACAGCTTCCACACGCTGTCGCTCAAGGGCGATCCTAGCGGCATCGCCGACATTCCCGGCGACAAGATCTTCTTTGTGCAAATGGCCGACGCGCCGGTCCTGGCCATGGATGTGCTGGAGTGGAGCCGGCATTTCCGCTGTTTCCCGGGGCAGGGCGAATTTGACCTGGCAGGTTTTCTCGCGCCGATCATCAAAAGTGGCTACACCGGGCCGTTGTCCCTGGAGATTTTCAACGACGGTTTCCGCGCCGCACCCACCCGCGCGAATGCGGCGGATGGCTTGCGTTCGCTGCTGTACCTGGAAGAGAAAACCCGTGAACGCCTCAAGCAGGAGGCGCCGGCTCAGCCCGTCGAGATTCTGTTTGATACCCCGGCAGCCAGCGAATACAACGGCATCGAATTCCTCGAGTTTGCCGTGGATGAAAGCCTCGGTGCCAAGCTGACCCACTGGCTGGAGCGCCTGGGGTTCGTCAAGGCGGGCCAGCACCGTTCCAAGAGCGTGAGCCTGCTGCGTCAGGGTGATATCAACCTGATCCTCAACTGTGAACCCTATTCGTTTGCCCACAACTTTTTCGAAGCCCACGGCCCGTCGTTGTGCGCCACGGCGATTCGGGTCAAGGACAGCGCCAAGGCGCTGGAGCGGGCCGTGGCCTACAAAGGCCAGCCGTATCGCGGGCTGGTCGGGCCTAACGAGCTGGAGCTGGCGGCGGTGCGTGCGCCAGATGGCAGCCTGATTTATCTGGTCGACCCTGCCGAGGGCGCGCTGTACGACACCGACTTCAACTTGCAAGCGGCAACGGCGTCCAGCGGCGGCCTGCTGCGCATCGACCATATGGCCATGGCCTTGCCGGCCGACAGCCTCGACAGTTGGGTGCTGTTCTACAAGAGCCTGCTGGATTTCGAAGCCGATGACGAAGTGGTGCTGCCCGACCCTTATGGCCTGGTGAAAAGCCGAGCGTTGCGCAGCCGTTGCAGCTCGATCCGCTTGCCGCTGAATATTTCCGAGAACCGCAACACGGCAATTTCCCACGCGCTGTCGAGTTATCGTGGTTCGGGCGTGCACCACATTGCTTTTGACTGCGCGGATATTTTCGCCGAGGTCAGCCGCGCCAAAGCGGCCGGCGTGCCGTTACTGGATATCCCGCTCAACTACTACGACGACCTGGCTGCACGGTTTGATTTCGACGATGAGTTCCTCAGCGAACTGGCGTACTACAACGTGTTGTACGACCGTGACGCTCAGGGCGGTGAGTTGTTTCATGTGTACACCGAGGCTTTTGAGGGGCGGTTTTTCTTCGAGATTATCCAGCGTAAGAACGGTTACGCCGGGTATGGCGCGGCCAACGTGGCGGTGCGCCTGGCGGCGATGGCCAAATCGCGCAGCGGTGCGGCACGTCAGGCGCGTTTATAACGGCCGGGTCAGGTGCTTCCTTCGGGAAGCGCCTCGGCCCATAATCGCCGCCTGCACAACAAAAATGGCCGTGAGCGCACCATGACCCTGACCCCCGACCTC
>NZ_VBVZ01000567.1 GCF_005863185.1 Pseudomonas edaphica | reverse complement strand
AGGCAAGCCAGCTCCCACATTTAATCTTCATCGTCAGAGTGAGGTACCGCAAACACCGCATTCGCCCGTGCCACCACCTTGTCCCCCACTTGCAGGCTCACAGTGGCAAACGCCATCTGCCGGCCACGCTTGTGGTGCTCCAGCCGCACCACAATCCACTCCCCCACCTGCACGGCACCCAGGTAGTCCAGGGTCATGCTAGCAGTTATCAACGGTAACGGCGGTTCGCTGGAAAACGCCATCGCATAGCCCATGCCGACATCCGCCAGCGTTGCCAACACCCCACCGTGCACCGTGCCGCGCCCATTGGCGTGGCGGTTGTCGGCACGCAGGCCGATTTCCAATTGCAACCCTTCACCCCGGCAATACGCCGGACCTAACAGGTCGAGCAACGGGCTGCTGCGTGGCAGCGAGACAAACCCTTCGGGCACGGTGTAAGTGATCATGGCGAGCTCTTCCTTGGCCAAAACACGAGGTGTACCCCAGCCTCCCCAAGTTCACCATCAAGATCAGCCAAGCCAATGATCAACAATCAGCTAACGCTTCATGCAACGCTGATAGCGCTCATCCACACGCTTGGCAAACCACGCGGTGGTGAGGTTGCGGGTGATCTTCGGACTCTTGAGCACGATGCCCGGCAAAATCGCGCGCGGCACAGGCTTGCCGGCAGCTTTGTCGGCCAGGGCAAATACGCGTTTGTAGAGGGTGGTTTCTTCGAAGTCGAGCTGCTCGCCCTTTTCCAGCTGGCTGCGGATGCTGGGGTTGCGCATATCCAGCTTCGCGCCCAGGGAACGCACCGCCAACTCGGTGGTGCCGGGCAGCAGTGAGCCATAACGAATCAGGTCCCCATCCAGCGCCAGCTCGGTGCCGCTGACTCGGCTGACAGCAGCCTGGAACGCGGCATTGCGGCTGGCATACCACCCCGCGTTGAAATCGGCAAAGCGGTACAGCGGCTGGTCGTAGCTCACCGGGTAACCGAGAAGATGCGTGATACCGAAGTACATGCCGCCACGACGGGTGAAGACTTCGCGACGAATTGTGCCATCCACGGTGTAGGGATAATCGCGGGCGTGTTGCTGCGCAAAATCGATGCTGACCTGCATGGGGCCGGCGGTGTGCACCGGGTTAAAGCCGCCGAACAAGGTATTACCCAGGGGCACCATGCTGATGAAATCGTCAAAAATGCCGCTTAAGTCCTTCTCTGTGCGTGCGGCACTGAGGCGCTCGGCGTAGGTCTTGCCGGTGGGCGAACGCAATTGCAGCGTGGTGCGCACCACAAAGGCCGGCACATGGACCTTGCCGGCGCGGCGCAGGATTTCATCCTGGGCGATCTTGCCCATGTTCGGCACCGGCGGGTCTACCTGATAGGTGGACTCTTGCTCGGTCACCGCCAGCACAGCGCAGATATTTTCGCTGCTGGGGTAGATTTTCTGGGTGTCGAAGGCGGTGTAGATGTCTTTGGCCCAGCCGTTGCGGTCCGCCACCGTGGCCGGTAACAGCCGCACAATCTGCGCCTTCACCTCGGCCTCGCTGCGCTCAGGCTGCTGCGGGCCGCGTGGAGTGGAGCAGCCGGCCAGCACCAGCAAGGTGGTGAGGCACAGGATCAGGCGGCTTGAATACATGGGGTTTCCTTGAATAACGACGGGCCGGTTGTGCGGATATCGACAGGTAAGTCTAACCGGGGTTCGCCGACCTGTTGCACTCGCCAGTTATCACTGAACGTGACAGGATCGGTCATCGACCATTCGTACAAGGAGTTTGAATGCCATGCTCAGCCTGAACTTCTTCGTCACCTGCCTGATCGTCGTGCTGATCCCCGGCACTGGGGTGATCTTTACCGTGTCCACCGGCCTCACTGCCGGCAAGCGTGCCAGCCTGTTCGCCGCGTTGGGCTGTACTGCCGGGATCATTCCCCACTTGCTCGCATCGATATTGGGCCTTTCCGCCCTGCTGCATACCAGCGCCCTGGCCTTTGAGGCGTTGAAATTCGCTGGGGCGGCCTACCTTTTATATCTGGCCTATGCCACCTGGCGTGACCGCTCGGCCTTCGCCATGAGCGACACACCAGCGGTCGCGACTGCACGCAGCCTGATGCTGCGCGGCTTTCTGCTGAATATCCTGAACCCCAAGCTGACGATTTTCTTCCTGGCCTTCCTGCCGCAATTCGTCACCCCCGGCAGCACGGCGCCCGCTGTGCAGATGCTGGTACTAAGTGGCGCTTTCATGGCGATGACGTTTGCGGTGTTTGTGGTGTACGGCCTGCTGGCCAATGTGTTTCGCCGTGCCGTGATCGAGTCACCACGGGTACAGAATTGGTTGCGCCGCAGTTTTGCCGCAGCCTTTGCGGGGTTGGGGTTGAACCTGGCGTTTGCGCAGCGCTGACAAGAACTAGCGAAACCTCCTACCCAACACCCGGATAAGCTCTACAGATCCTTCCTGAAAACCGCTGCAAAGTCCTTCGCCTGATCACACAGTGCGAGGGATTGCAGATGGTTTTGTTAGTTAGAGCCCAGGCCAAAGGGGCTAGCGCTTGAACCCGGCCATTGGCAGGCTGGCCCTGACCCCAATGGACGTGAAGACGGTCGACGTTGAAAGCGTCTTCCGTGATTTTCGCGAATGCCTGAATACCTTTGACGAATGGGCGTCGAGCTTCTGGAGCTTCTCGGCGCTGGATGTCGAGCAGGTGTTCAAGGTCGGGGATGAGGTGGCGCTGGTCGCCCCGATCAACCGCTCCATCATTCCCAGTAGCACCGTTGCCACGTGCCAGGCCAATGGCACGTTGACCCTGGTGCATATGTTCCAAAGCAAGCGCTTCGTGCCTATCGGCAATACGCCGGTGGTGCTGCAACGCGTCGATCCCAACGGCGGCCCATTGGGCGAGCCGATCCACCACACCATCGGCCCCAGCGGCATTCTCGAAATCACCGAGTGTGATCGTAATCAATCGTACCGAATCAGTTTTTACCCCGATGTTTCCAAAGATCACGTCAAGGCACTGTACGCGTCTTATCAGTCAGTGATTGCGGGGTTGGAAGAGCGCCTGCGTAAAGCGTGGAACGACACCTTCCAAGCGCAGTGGAGAATTTATACCGACGCCAAACCGCTTGATCAACGCAGGATGCTGGAGAAAGCGGCTCTCAATGGCATGGGCACGGCGCTCTACACCCTTTGGGACAACTTGACGCAGTTGTTTGACATGTTGGCGGACATCAAGCCCAACAGCGAAAAGTTGCTCAAGTACATCTCCCAGGCCGAGCTTGATGAGCTGCTGACACTCAGCAATGACGCGATCGCCAACGGCCTGCTGGTACTCAGCGATGAGCCGCTGTTGTTCATTTACGTGTCGGCGATGGTCAGCTGGATGCGCCTGCTGCCGCCGCAAGACATGCAGGAGCTGATGGGCGAAATCACCGGCGAGGTGTTGATTAACTTGCTGTTGATTCGGGCGACGGCGGGCATGGGCGTGGCGGTACGCCTGGGCACTCAAGTCCTCGGGCACATCAAGTCTGGACGGGCGCGGAGTTTGCTCGAGTTGCTGGCAAAACAGCATGTGGGGCCGACGTTGGAGCCACATGTAGCGGCGGTTAAACCCTTGTTGCTGAGCAGTGCCACGACGCCGATCAAGACCGTGCCGGTTGCGCCGCTGAAGGCTGGGGACCAGTTGGTTGCCAACCCGGTGCCGGCGGTGCGCGGCAAGACGCAGCAGACCGCGTTGGTGCGCCAGGAACCTGTGGATGATGTGCCGGCTTCTGGCAAGAACCTGAACGGCGATGCGGCGGCCCCTGCGGACAAAACCGTCACCCACGGTTGCCCCGTTTCGATGGTCACCGGCGCGGAATTGCTGACGCTCACAGACGGCACGCTGGATGGGGTTTTGCCGTTTGAGTGGACGCGGGTGTATCGCACCAGTG
>NZ_VBVZ01000566.1 GCF_005863185.1 Pseudomonas edaphica | reverse complement strand
ACGGCGGCGTGGTGGCCGTGACCGTCAGGTCGGCGTTACGTTTGAGGATGCGTTTCTGGTTGCGGTCCGGCAAAAACTGCGCAACCGGGATGCGTGCAGGCACGCACGCATTGCAGTTCTGGCAATGGGGCCGGTACAGATGATCGCCGCTGCGCCGAAAACCCATCTCTGAGAGGTCGGCATACACATGCACGTCCATCGGCTGGCTGGGGTCGAGGAACAGTGTGGTGGCCTGCTCGTCAGGCAGATAGCTGCAAGAGTGAGCTTGAGTGGCATAGAACTTCAAGCGTGCCAGCTCGGTCATGATCAACCCTCGGGATAAGCTTTGAAATAAGTGTAAGCCAGGTACGAGGAAGTCGCCTAGGAAACCCACGGGCCAGAGCTGGGCTGGTCTAAATGGTTACGCAGGAAGCCGGCAAATTCACTGCGCGGTATGGCGCGGGCGCCGAGGCTGTGCAGGTGATCATTGGGCATCTGGCAGTCGATCAGTACAAAACCCCAGGCCTGCAACTGGCGGGTCAGCGTGGCAAAGCCGAACTTGGAGGCATTGTCGGCGCGGCTGAACATCGATTCGCCAAAAAATAACTGGCCCATTGCCAGGCCATACAGGCCGCCGACCAGCTTGCCTTCATCCCATACTTCGACGGAATGCGCGTAGCCGCGCCGGTGCAGCTCCAGGTAGGCGCTTTGGATACCTTCGGTGATCCAGGTGCCGTCTGCATAAGCGCGGGGCGCGGCGCAGGCCTGGATGACGGCGGCGAAGTCCTGATCAAAGGTCACGCTGTAGCGCTGCTGACGCAACAGTTTGCCGAGGCTGCGTGACACGTGCAGCTCGTCGGGGAATATCACCGTGCGCGGGTCTGGAGACCACCAGAGGATCGGCTGGCCGTCGGAGAACCACGGGAAGCAGCCATGGCGGTAGGCCTGGATCAGTCGCTCGGCCGACAGGTCGCCACCGGCGGCCAGCAAGCCATTGGGTTCGCGCATGGCTTTGGCCAGCGGCGGGAAAGTCAGGGAATCGCGTTGCAACCAGGTCAGCATGGTATCCAGGCTTACGGTAGGGGAGGGGAGTGGCAGGTATGACGCCTGCCGCATGTGGGATGATTATTGTCGACATGGCGCTGTGGGGCCAGCCCGAATCGGGCATCCGCGCGCAATAGCGTTAATAGGTGTTTCTGCAACTCTACCCTTTGGGCGCGGTCGTAATCGGGTCTGGGCCATGCAGGCCAATTGCCAAGCTTGCCTGCTTTGATAAAAACAGCGCATAAGCCTTTGTCAGCAAAGGCAATGCGTGCTCAAATTGAACAGGCTATGACACATCATCTGTGCAGGCCACCGGGTGAGGGCAAGTACGTGGCATCGTCGACGCAAACCCGTACAATGCGGGCATTGTGGCGTTTTCGCCCTTTCACCTGTTCATCACCCAATGTTAAAAGTAGTTTCAGCGACATTCGTTCATTTTTCAGCTGCTCGGATTGAGCAGTGTGCAGTCATTCAACAGATGGACGCGCTAAAGGCGCAGGAATAGACCCGTTTTGAAGAAATCCGCCGCAACACCTAAAGCAGCTGTCGTGCCGGCCTGGCGCCAGCACCTGCATTATCGACTCAAGGAAGGCGCGCTGATCGCTATCGGCGCCCTGTGCCTGTTCCTGATGATGGCCTTGCTTACCTATGGCAAGGACGATCCGGGCTGGAGCCACAACAGCAAGATCGAAGACGTGCAGAACTTCGGCGGCCCCGCCGGTTCCTACAGCGCCGATATCCTGTTTATGGTGCTGGGCTACTTCGCGTATATCTTCCCGTTATTGCTGGCGATCAAGACCTGGCAGATCTTCCGCCAGCGTCACGAACCGTGGCAGTGGAGCGGCTGGCTGTTCTCCTGGCGCCTGATCGGCCTGGTGTTCCTGGTGTTGTCCGGCGCGGCGCTGGCGCACATTCATTTTCATGCACCTACCGGCTTGCCGGCGGGCGCGGGCGGGGCGTTGGGCGAAAGCCTCGGCGACCTGGCGCGCAAGACCCTGAATATCCAGGGCAGCACCTTGATGTTTATCGCGCTGTTCCTGTTCGGCCTCACTGTGTTCACCGACCTGTCGTGGTTCAAGGTGATGGACGTGACCGGCAAGATCACCCTGGACCTGCTCGAATTGTTCCAGGGCGCAGCCAACCGCTGGTGGTCGGCCCGGGTCGATCGCAAACGCATGGTCGCGCAACTGCGTGAGGTGGACACCCGCGTTAACGAAGTGGTGGCCCCGAGTACGCCGGACCGCCGCGAGCAAGCCAAGGTCAAGGAACGCCTTATCGAGCGCGAGCAAGCCCTGAGCAAGCACATGTCGGACCGCGAGAAGCAGGTGCCGCCGGTGATTGCCCCGGCACCGCCCAAAGCGCCGGAGCCGAGCCATCGTGTGCAGAAAGAGAAGCAGGCGCCGTTGTTCGTCGACAGCGCCGTAGAGGGCACCTTGCCGCCGATCTCGATTCTCGACCCGGCCGAAAAGAAACAACTCAATTATTCTCCGGAATCCCTGGCGGCCGTCGGCCACCTGCTGGAAATCAAGCTCAAGGAATTCGGCGTCGAAGTCTCGGTGGATTCGATCCACCCAGGCCCGGTGATTACCCGTTACGAAATCCAGCCGGCAGCCGGCGTCAAGGTCAGCCGTATCTCCAACCTGGCCAAAGACTTGGCCCGTTCCCTGGCCGTGACCAGTGTGCGTGTGGTGGAAGTGATACCCGGCAAGACCACCGTCGGCATCGAGATTCCCAACGAAGACCGTCAGATCGTGCGGTTCTCCGAGGTGCTGTCGACGCCGGAATACGACAACTTCAAGTCACCGGTCACCTTGGCCCTCGGCCACGACATCGGCGGCAAGCCGGTGATCACCGACTTGGCGAAAATGCCGCACTTGCTGGTGGCCGGTACTACCGGTTCCGGTAAGTCGGTGGGCGTGAACGCGATGATTCTGTCGATCCTGTTCAAGTCCGGCCCGGATGACGCCAAGCTGATCATGATCGACCCGAAGATGCTCGAATTGTCGATCTACGAAGGCATCCCGCACCTGCTGTGCCCGGTGGTGACCGATATGAAGGACGCCGCCAACGCCTTGCGCTGGAGCGTCGCCGAGATGGAGCGTCGCTACAAGCTGATGGCGAAGATGGGCGTGCGTAACCTGTCGGGCTTCAATGCCAAGGTCAAGGAAGCCCAGGACGCCGGTACACCGCTGACCGACCCACTGTACAAGCGCGAAAGCATTCACGACGAAGCGCCGCTGCTGACCAAGCTGCCGACCATCGTGGTGGTGGTCGATGAATTTGCCGACATGATGATGATCGTCGGCAAGAAGGTGGAAGAACTGATCGCGCGTATCGCCCAAAAGGCCCGTGCGGCCGGTATTCACTTGATCCTCGCCACCCAGCGGCCGTCGGTGGATGTGATCACCGGCTTGATCAAGGCCAACATTCCAACGCGGATGGCGTTCCAGGTTTCCAGCAAGATCGACTCGCGCACTATCATCGACCAGGGCGGCGCCGAACAACTGCTGGGTCACGGTGACATGCTCTATATGCCGCCGGGCACCAGTCTGCCAATCCGGGTTCACGGCGCCTTCGTCTCCGATGATGAAGTTCACCGCGTGGTGGAAGCCTGGAAGCTGCGCGGCGCGCCGGAATACAACGACGACATCCTCGCAGGCGTCGAAGAGGCCGGCAGCGGCTTCGACGGCGGTAGCAGCGGTGATGACGATGCCGAAACCGACGCGCTCTACGACGAAGCCGTGGCATTCGTACTCGAAAGCCGTCGCGCTTCGATCTCTGCGGTGCAGCGCAAGCTCAAAATCGGTTACAACCGCGCCGCCCGCATGATCGAATCCATGGAAAACGCTGGCGTCGTAACCGCCATGAACACCAACGGTTCGCGTGAAGCCATCGCTCCCGG